>JAPUKG010000198.1 GCA_027295775.1 Pseudomonadota bacterium | reverse complement strand
CCGATCTCGTCCAGGATCCCGGCGGGCTGTGCCATGCCCTCGATGTGGGGCCAGTCGGAGCCGAAGATCACGCGGCCGGGCCCCATGTACTCGACGACTTCCTCGATGTCGTCCTCCCAGAACGGATTGATCCAGACGTGGTTCTTGAAGGTCTCGAGCGGATCCTGCTGGAAGTAGCCGCGGGTCTTCTTTCCGAGGCCGCCCAGCTTGCGGAAGAGGTCGGGTAGGAACCCCGAGCCGTTCTCGACCGACGCCACCCGGACGGCCGGGAAGCGCTCGAAGACCCGGTCGAAGATCAGCGTGGCGAGGTAGTCCAACGCGGCGCGTTCCATGTTCCAGCCCTTGATGGAGGGCCGCATCCGGCGGAGCTCGCCGTCCCCCTTGCCGCCGCCGCTGCCTCCGCCGCCGAAGGCGGCGCTGAAGCCGTCCGGAGCGTAGCCGTGGGAGGTGTAGCCGCTGTCGCCAGCGTGGATGACCACCGCGATGCCGGCCTCGTTGACCCGCGCCCAGAAGGGATCGAAGAGGGGGTCGCCCGGCGAGCGCGGACCGTCCGCCGTCCACACCGCGGCGGGTCGCATGACGATCACCCTCGCACCGCGCTCGAGCGCCCACTCGAGCTCGCGCACCGCCCAGTCGACGTCGGCCAGGGTGAGGTACGGAGCCCCGAAGATCCGGCCCGCATGCGCGAAGCCCCAGTCCTCTTCGAGCCATTGGTTGAAGGAGCGGAAGGTCGCGGTCACGGCCTCGGTGTCGTGCTTCAGGAGCTCCTCGTACAGCACGCCCAGAGTGGGAAAGAGCCAGATCGCCTCGAGACCCTGCTCGTCCATTACTTTGAGCCGCGCCTCGGGGTGCCGGTAGTGAGCGGGAATGGGCTCGCGCTTGCGCAACAGCTCGACCGTCGTCTTCTTCTCGGGATTGCTCCGCAGGAAGTCGTAGAGGGCGCCCGGCATCGCGATTGGATCGAAGGTGGGGTTGGTCACGGCGCGACTCACCCGCCCCGCCACCAGGTGGTACTTGCGCCCGTTGATCTCGCACCACTGCACGGTGCGCGGGGCGAGACGCGGATCGAGGTGACGCGTGAAGGCGTCCATCGCCTCGTAGTAGTGGTTGTCGCAGTCGAAGATGGGATTGTCGAGCGAAGCGGGAGTCAACGCGGCCTCCTGGGGTCGTCGTGGGTCGTGATCGGCTTCTCAGACCTCGAATCGGATCGGAAGCGAGCTCGGACCGCGCACGAGGACGGAGCCGTGCCGCTCGACGTCGTCGACCGTCAGCTGCATCCCCCGGAGACGCGTGACGATCATCTCCAGTGCCATGGCTCCCTCGAGGCGCGCAAGCGAGGCCCCGATGCAGAAGTGATTGCCGAAGCCGAAGGCGAGATGCGCGAGATTCGGCCGATCGATATCGAAGCGATCGGGGTCTTCGAACTGGGCCTCGTCGCGGTTGGCGGAGGCGAGGAGCACCGCGACGATCGAACCCTTCCGGATCGCGACGCCTCCGACTTCGCAATCTCGGGTGGCCACGCGCGCAGTGAGCTGAATCGGGGAGTCGTAGCGGAGAGTCTCTTCCACGAGCTTGCTCACGAGCTTCGGATCGTTCTGGACCCGCTCCATCAGCTCCGGATTCTCGAGCAGCGCAAGCACCGCATTTCCGATCAGATTGGTCGTGGTCTCCGATCCGGCCGCGAGAAGCAGGGTCGCGAAGGAGATGACCTGCTCGGGGTCCAGGATCCCCTCTCCCTCTCCGGTGTGGACGAGCGTGGAGATGAGATCGTCCCCCGGGTTTCGCCTGCGCTCCTCGATGACCTCGGTCATGTACGCGCGGAACTCGCGGAACAGCTCCATGCTCGGGCCGAACCCCTCTGCACCCGGTCGCGTCGAGCCCACGATCAGCGCCGTGGACCAGCGTTTGAAGTCGTCGCGCCGGCTGGGATCGAGGCCGAGCAGATCGGCGATGACGCTGACCGGAAGGGGATTCGCGAACTCCGCCATGAGATCGCAGGATCCCACGCCCTCGAAGGCCGCGAACAGCTCTTCGGCGTTCTTGCGAATGCGCGGCTCGAGCTCGGCGATCCGGCGCGGCGAGAACCCGCGGTTCACGATACTGCGCTGTCGGGTGTGCTCGGGCGGGTCCTGCGCGATGAGTGAGCCGCTGGTCGGCGCGATGTCGCCTTCCGGGCTGATGACCTCCGCCTGGCTTCCGCCCATGATCTCGGACGAGAAGATCTCCGCGTTGCGAAGCACGTACGAGACCTCCGCGTAGCGGGACACCGTGTAGAGGCGAGAGCGAAGCCCGGGCCGATTCTTCGCACGGGGTCGCGAGCTCCGCGTGGTGATGCGCCGGTAGAGAAACTTGAGAGCCGCACCTGGCTTGAGCCCGCCCTGCCGACGCTGCATCGCGATCACCGCGAACGCCATGCGGACCAGCCGCCGCACGCCAATCCGCAGGCGGGTCACCGACCCATTGCGTCTCAGTTCCGCGTAGGTGGGATACGGGTCTCGCAGGAACTCCGGATCGAAGGGATTGAGGGGTGCGGACATCGCTAGGCCCCCAGCCACTTCATGGCGCTGCGCAGGGGGGTCTTCAGGTTCGACTCGATGAAGGCGACGACTCTTTGGATGGCGTTCAGGGCGTCGCCGTGGCCGGACCAGTGGGACCGGACGATGTCGGGGTGGACGTGGTTCACGAGCTGGGAGAGGGCGAGCCCGACGACGAGGATGTCGTCGAGCAGGCCGAGGGGGCCGAGGAAGATCTCGGGGATGAGATCGATGGGGGAGAAGACGTAGGCGAGGCCGAGGAACGCGATGGCCTTGGAGCCCATGGGGACGCGGTCGTCGCGCATCAGTCGGAAGAGCAGAACGGTGAGATCGGGCATCAGCAGCAGGAGATCGCGGACGCCCGAAGTCGCGGCCAGCTCGGGCTTCACCACCCGGGCGCGCAGCCGGTCGTACAGGCGCCGCTCCCGGGGATTGAGCTCGATCAGGATGCGCTCTTCACCGCTCATCGAACGCCCTCACCCGAGCCCACGCCCGAGCGACCGAGCGGAAGGAGCGCCCGCCCCGGCGCGTCCGCCGCCACGTTCGGCGGCTCGATGGTCAGGGCGCCGATCAGCGCGCGCCCGTCCACGTCCGGGAGATGGAGGCCGAGCAGCGCGGCCACGGTGGGAGCGACGTCGGCCTGCTGCAGCAACGGGACCCGGAGTCCGCGCCTCAGGCCCGGGCCCCATGCCACGAACCCGGCCGGGGCCGCGGGGGCGGAGCGACTGGGCAGGTAGCCGCCGGCGGCACGGTCGGCGGTCGAGCGCATCGCGGGCGGTCGGATGCCGTCGCCGAAGCGGAAGCCGGGCTCGGCTTCGAGCCCGAACCACGCCTGGGGATCCGCGTGCAGCGCTTGGAGCTCTCGGGCCGGAACGATCCGGAACGCCTTGGTGCGCCGCGACTCCTCGAGCAGGACGTCGCGGGCGTCGACGGCCTCGGCCTCGCTGCGCGCGTACACGAACGCCGAGCCCCCGTTCGAGCGGGCGATGGCCAGCCAGCTGCGGATTCCGGTGTCGGTGCGCGGATCGGCCATGATCAGACCGGCGCGCCACAGCGCCACGTTTGGATCCAGGCGGGTGTGGACCGCCTCCAGGGACCGGTCGCCCACCACCAGGATCGCGGTCGAGTCGAGCAGGCCGGCGCGGCCGAAGCAGTCGACGAGACGCCGAAGCTCGGCGTCCGCCCGGCCGAAGGCGGCGCGAGCGCCCTCCCCCGCCGGTCCGTACTGGGCCAGGGCGAGCCCGGTCTGCACCAGGTGGAGGAGCCAGAGCTGGGGCGGTGACGGCGCGGCGGCGATCTCGCAGGCGGTGTCCACCAGGAGCGCGTCGCGCTCCCGGGCCGACGGCCAGCTCGCACCGGCCTCCTCCGGCGCGAGCTGGTGCAGGTGCTCGAGCAGCCAGGGCGTGGTGTTGCCCTGGAGAACGCCCATCCAGGTCTCGCCGCGGCGCACCGGCACGACGTCGGGAACCAGGAAGTCGATGGACGCGCCCAGGGTCGACGGCCAGCCGAGAGCGGCCACCGACAGGCTCGCTTCCCGGGCCACCTGCCAGATCGGGACTGCCTGCATGCGGCTGGCGTGCCAGTAGCGGACGTTGCGCACGCCGTGGTCACCGAGCAAGAGGTCGCCCACGACACCGTGGCCGTCCGGAGTCCGCCCCGTCACCAGGGAGGCGTGGGCGGGGTAGGTGCTCGCGGGCGTCACCGGCACGAGCGCGTCCGCCGCCACGCCCGCGTGGGCCAGGGTGGCGAGGGTGGGCATGGACCTTCGCGGGGACAGGTACGCGCCGGGCGTGAGCCCGGCGATCGACACCAGCACGACCCGGCCCGGCGACCGGGGCGGACCCTCGAGGAGGGGGAGCTCCACGCCACCGCGGGGGGCGCGCGCGCCGACTTCCGGGTCGGCACCCGTGGAGGCACAGGCCAAGACGCCGGCCACGAGAACCGCGACGCACGCTGCAGCGCGCGGGGTCACTAGCGGAAGATCCCCGGCCGCTCGGCCAGCCCCCGCTCGAACATGCGCGTGATCGAGCTCTTCACGACGTCCACCTTCTTCTGGATCACGGCGTCCTCGTCATTGGGATCCCCCTCGAAGTGGAGGGGTTCCCCGAAGTAGAAGCGGTACTTGACGGGGAGAGGGAGCATGCCCAGCGGACCCAGCAGCGGGAAGCCCGCGGTGATCGGCAGGGCGGGGATGCCCAGCATTCGCCCCACGCCCTCGAGGTTGGCCAGCCCCGGGTTCTGCTCCTCGGAGCCCACCAGGGCCACTGGGACGATCGGCGTGTCGGTTTCCAGGGCCAGGCGCAGGAAGCCCAGCCCGAAGCGCTGGAGCTTGTAGCGCTGGGAGTACAGCTTGTTCATGCCGCGCACGCCTTCCGGGAACACCATCACCGCCTCGCCGTCATCGAGCATGGTGATGCAGTTCTCGGGCGTGCCCACCATGGTGCCGCTGCGGGCGGCGAATACGTTGAACCAGGGAATGCGTGGGATCCAGTATTCGCCCATGGGCCGGCAGATCCGAGGCGGCTCGGCGTCCAGGACCATGGCGGTGCCGAGCATGGCGCCATCGAAGGGAAGCTGGCCCGCGTGATTGCAGATCAGCATCACCCGGCCTTCGGGCACGCGCTCGATGTCATTGACCTCGGCCCGGAAGTAGTAGCGGTAGAGGAGCGCCGTTGGCAGGAGCGAGCGCTTCGCCGCGTCCGGGTGGAAGCCGTAGGCGTCGTACCCGTACTCGTTCAGGTGGGTCGGAATCTTGGCCAGGCGATCGTCGATCTCGGTCTGGAGCTTGCGCACCGCCAGCGGCGTGAACGCTCCGACCAGATCCCGGAGTGCGGCCATCGCGCCCCCCTGTTCCCGCGCCATCTGGCCCCCCTGGCCCTTCTCTCTACTGCCGGACGCTGTCGAACATCTCCGGCAGCCCGAAGAGACAGCGGAAGCGGGTCGCATCGACGAAACGCCGTCCGGAGAGGGTCACCGGGTACTTGAGATAGTCGAGCATGCCCGACGGGTTCGAGGAAATGCCCCAGCGGAACATGAAGTCGAAGCCCCGGCGCAGCAGCGGCTCGGGCACCGGCAGAGCCGTCCCCCCGGTCTCCACGATGGCCGTGTGCAGCGGCACCTCGCCCGCCCCCACCACGTTGAACACGCCCTGGAGCCCGCGCTCCAGGGTCTGCGCGATCGCCTCGCTCACGTCCTCTTCGTGAATGAATTGCATCATCGGGTTGAAGCCCATCACGCTCGGCACCCGCGGCCGCTGGCGCAGGTAGCGGCCCGCCATGGAGTGGACGTAGCGCCCCAGCACGTTGACCGGCCGCAGCACCGCGGTGCGGATGTGCGGGTACTTCCAGATGAAGGCCGAGCACAGGGTGTCCACTTCCACCAGGTCGCGGATCTCGGGATAGGAGCGGCTGGCCGAGAGCGGACAGTCCTCGTCCATGTGGTACGGATTCTCGGGAAAGGCGCCGTACACATAGCTGCTGGACACGACCACGAGCTGCTGGACACCGTGATTCGCACAGTGGTCGAGCAGCTGCTTGGTCCCGCGCACGTTCACGTCGTGGCGGGTCTCCTCCCCCTGATCGAAGCCCCGGATGAAGCCCATGTGGACGATGGCGGTCGGCTGCTCCCGCCTCACCACGTCCTCGAACGCCTTCTTGCGCAGGTCGACCTTGTGGATCTCGACTCCCCGCGGGTGGCCCTTCCACTGGACGACGTCCACCCCGCAGACCTCGTAATTCTCCAGGAGGCGCCGGGTGAGAAGCCGGCCTTGGCCACCGGCGATTCCCGTAATGAGAACCTTTTCCATCGAAACTCCGGGGACTTGGAAGATTGGAGCCAGCGTCGCGCGGCCGCTGCCCGCCAACGCGCCCTAATCTACCCTCTTTCGTCAGAACCTCCTGTGATTCGTGCTATAAAACCAGCCCCCCGGAGGGATGCAGGGACTCGCGTGAAGCACCCCTTGGTCGAGCCTTCGGCTCACTACGAAAACATCCGGATTCCGCTGCGCAACGCAGTGCACGAGCTCGACTCCGTCTCGGGCGTGCTGGGAATTCCGGAGTGGTGGCCGACCGGGGCGCGAGTGGCCGTGGCCATGGCCCACGGGTCCACGGGCGACTTGAACGACCCGGTCCTCGAGGTTCTCCACCGCGAGCTCACCGAGAACAAGTGCCTGAGCCTGCGCTTCAACTTCCCCTTCGCCGAGGCCGGCAAGCGCAGCTCCGCCGACTCGAAGGCGGTCCTGGAGCACACCTTCCGTGCCGCCCTGGGCGTGCTGGGCCGGGATCCCACCGCGGCGCCAGCCCACCTCTTCATCGGCGGAAAGGGTCTGGGAGGACGCATGGCCGCCCAGCTCGCCACGACCCGCATCCGTGTCGACGGACTGTTCTTCCTGGGCTTCCCGCTGCACCCCCAGGACAAGCCGGACAAGCTCCAGGCCGAGCACCTCTACCGCATCATCTCCCCCATGCTCTTCGTCCAGGGCACGCGCGATCGCCAGTGCGATCTCGACGCCCTGCGCCGCGCCCTGGTCCGGGTGGGCGCGCCCACCTCGCTCCACGTTCTCCAGCAGGCGGATCAGCACTTCAAGGTGTTGAAGAAGTCGGGGCGCACCGACGAGGAGGTGCGGGCCGAGATGATCGGGGCGGTGAAGGGCTGGTTCCTGAAGATCCTGGCCGTAGGCGCGAAGTAGCGGGCGATGAGTGGAGCGGAGGCGGAGTGGCGCGACGTGGGACCGGCCGACGAGATCGCGGCCAACGAGCTGCGCGGTGTGATGGTCAAGGGCAACCGCATCTGCCTCGGCCGGGCGGGGGACGATCTGTTCGCGCTCGAGGACACCTGCCCCCACGCGGGCGGTAGTCTCTGTGAAGGCATCGTGGACGGGAAGGATGTGATCTGCCCGCTCCACGCCTACGCCTTCGAGGCGGCGACGGGTCACTGTCCCGACGATCCGTCCTGCTCCGTGCGCCGCTTCGAGGTCCGGGTCGAAGACGGCGTGATCCAGGTCCGGGTCTAGCGAGCCGTGGCTGCCGAGAGCGACCTCTACTTCCGCCAGCACGCCGTGGGGGAGATGGCGAACCTCGCCTACCTGGTCGGCAGCATCGGCACGCGCGAGGCGTTCGTCGTCGATCCCGCCTGGAACGTGGACACGCTGCTCGACCAGGCCGAGCGCGACGGGATGGCGGTGGTGGGCGCTCTCATCACCCACTACCACCAGGACCACGTCGGGGGCGATCTCTTCGGCCACCGGATCGAGGGTGTGGACCGGCTGCTCGAGCGCTGCCCGGTGCCCCTGCACGTGAACGAGCACGAGGCGGAAGGCGTGGCCAGGGTGACGGGGGTGTCGAAGGGCGACCTCGTCTCACACGAGGGCGGCGAGACCCTCGCGCTGGGCGCGATCCAGGTTCGGCTGCTGCACACGCCCGGACACACGCCCGGGTCCCAGTGCTTTCTGGTCGAGGAGACGGGTCGGCCCGGTTCACCCGGGGCCCTCGTCTCTGGAGACACGCTCTTCCTCGGCTCGTGCGGTCGCGTGGATCTCCCGGGGAGCAATCCCGAGGACATGTACCGGAGCCTGCACGGAACCCTGAAGAAGCTCCCGGACGAGACGGTGCTGTACCCGGGGCACCTCTACTCGAGCGAGCCCTCCGCCACCATGGGCGACCAGAAGCGCACCAACCCATTTCTCCGGGCGACGAACCTGGAGACGTTCCTGTCGTTCATGGGCGTCTGAGCTGCAAGCCGGCCGAAGGCCGGCGCCCGCCAGTCAGGGATTGCCGACGATGATCTCGCCCTCGATCCGGGCTCGCGCAGCGACCTGACCCGCGGCCTTGGGATCCGAGCGCACCACCTTGTACCGGTAGCGGCCGGGCTTGAGCTCGCAGAAGCTGGCGAACTCGCCGGGGTGGATCGGCGCCGACTTCAGCTCGTCGTCGACGATCGAGAAGTTCACCAGGCTGTGGCAGATCATGTCCCGGGCCACCTCGCGCTCGAACACGATGGTCGCGGGATTGGCCGAGTAGCTGATCCAGGCCACCAGCTGCCCTTCTGTCAGGGACACCGACCGCGGGCTGAGGCTGTCGTCGGTGATCAGGACGACCTTGTGGCTCGTCTGCCGGTAGTCCGGACTCAGAGTCGGGATCTCGCCCGGGGTGTCGTAGGGGATCTCGGTCGGGCGCTCGTCCTTCGCACCGGCCGGGAGCCCCAACAGCACTGCCGCCAGGGTCAGGGCCAGGAGTCGTTGCGTTCTGGACATGGGGTAGCGCCTCCGAGGGGTGATGAGCGGGTTATATCATAACCCGCAGAGGCTTAG
>JAPUKG010000197.1 GCA_027295775.1 Pseudomonadota bacterium | reverse complement strand
TGCTCCGTCTCGGTGTCGGGCGAGCTCGCCAGCGAGTAGCAGCGCACCAGACGCGCGCCGTCCACCGCGATCCGAAAGCTCAGGAACTGACCTGCCCGGTAGGCGAAGCGCTCCCGCAGCGCCTCGGGCACCTCCAGCACCAGGGACCGCGCGTCCGGCGTCTCGGGAACCACCCGGGCAATGCGCAGCGGGAACCAGGGGCCGGCGATCTCGACGCCGCCCAGCTCCAGCCCCAGCTGCGGCGGGCGCTGCGGGAGCCGCGTATCGAGCCGCGCAGGCGGGTTCTGGGAATCGCTGGAGGACATGGGCACTCGCGGGCTCGGGCCCGGCGGAGCCTAACGTGCCGTCGTCACGGTGAAAAGGTTGGACGGCGGTCGACTTCTCGGACCAGTCCTCGACAGCTTCCCGTCCTCCGGGGAGCCCGGGCACGCAGCGCCACCGGAACGGCGGAATCGACGCTACACTGCCACCGTTTCGCGCCCCCACGATCTCACCGCCCTCGGGCGGGCTTAAATACCCCCAGACTCGCCGGCGACTGCGGCCGGCGAGGGCAGACACGAGATGCGCCTCGAACCTCCGCAGGGCCCCGGGCGGGCCCGATGGAAGCCGTGGATCCCCTGGACTGCCGCGTTCCTGATCGCGACCGGCGGTGGGGCGGGGTTCGCGGCGGGTCTTCCGCGGTCTCCCGAGCCTCCCCTGGTCGCCGAGACCCCTGCGCATCCAGCCGGCTTCGAGCTGCTGCTGCGCTCCCCGATCAGCGACGTCAGCGAGCGTCAGGCCCGGATCGAGGCCCACCGGCCGCCGCCCGTGGACGCGGGCCCGGGGACGCCGGCGGCACTGCGCACCCGGCAGGATGCCCAGGCTCGTTCCGCCGCCCTGCTCGAGGCCGCCGGCGACGGGCTCGGTGCCCGCGACGCCTACGCCCGGGCCATCGGTCTGGGACGCGATGATGCCGCCGCCTGGCGGGGCCTGGCCCGGATGCGGGCGAGGACCGGGGATGCGGCCGGGGCCGAGGCCGCCCTGCTGGCCGCCCTCGCGTTCGAGTCCTCGCGGGCCGACGCCTATCTCGAGCTGGCCGAGCTCTACCAGAGCGAGGGTCGGCGCGACGCGGTGCTGGCCCTGGACGCGGCGCTCGAGCTGGCGCCCGATTCGGAGCGCGCCGCAGCGTTGCTGGCGCGGTCTCGAGTGCGCTGGGAGCCGAGAACCAAGCTCCTCGCTCCGCCGGCGGCGCCGGGGCTCTGGCCCGACTCCCAGGATGGGGGGGGCCTCCCGGACCAGCTGCGCGCCGCGGCGTACCGGCTCTACGCATCCCTGCCCCCCGAGATCCTGGCCCTGATCGGCTCCGACACGGACGCCTCCCGCACGCGCACCGGGATCGTGGCCGGCGTCCTCCTCGCGCTTGCGGTGCTGTTGCTGCCGCGCTGGCTCCGGCAGCGGGGCGATCTGGCCGTCTCGATCCATTACCCGGTGGAGTTTCGCGGCACCTTCCGGGTGCGCCTGACCAACCAGAAGAACCGCTACCGGCCGCGCACCCCGCCGCCCCGCGCCGAGATCCGCAAGGGCGGGACGTCCTCCAGGATGGAGCACCATTTCGTCAGCCGCGAGACCCACTTCCGCCGCATTCCCGCGCGACGCTACTACGTCGTCGTGGACGGGATGCTCGAGGATCCCGAGAGCGAGGAGGTGCTCTCGGACGTCTTCGAGCGCAAGCTCGTGCGCGTGCGTCCCCGGCGCACGGTGCGCGTCGAAGTGGATCTCCAGCCCAGCACGTGTCCCGTCGACGTGGTGGTGCGCTGGGACGGGCGCCGCCCGCGCGACGCGATGGTGACCGCGCGCGCCCTTCCCCGCGCGCTCCTCGACGCGAGCGGAGACTCGGTCCGCTTGCAGCTTCCCAAGGGTCTGCACACCCTGGTGGTGGGAAGCGGCGATCGGGTGGTCGAGCGGGACATCACCGTGGACTCGTTCCGGCCCACGCGGGTGGTGATCGACATTGCGGACGAGAAGGAGGCGATCTTCCGCGGCTGTCCTCCGGCGGTGGAGCCGTACCTCCTGGGCGACCTGGAGACCGTCGCCCGCGCCCTCGAGCGGGACGGCCAGCCTACCCAGGCGCACCTGCTCCTGGCGCGAAAGCATCAGGGCGAGGGACGCCTGGACCAGGCCGCCGAGCGGTTCGAGGCGGCAGGATCCATGCGCGACGCGGCCGAGCTGCGCGCGGAGCTCCGCGAGTTCTCCCGGGCAGGTGCGCTCTTCGTGCGGGCAGGCGATCCGCTGCGGGCCGCGGCCATGTTCGAGTCCGTGGGCGAGTGGGTACCGGCGGGAGAGGCCTTCGAGGCGGCCCGGGAGTTCGCGGACGCCATCCGCTGCTACCGCGAGGCGGGGGACATGTCGAAGTGCGTCGATGCCCTCGACCGCAGCGGCGACAGTCTCGGCGCTGCGAAGATGGCCCTCGACAACGGCTGGCGGGCTCGGGCGATCCGGCTGCTCCGCCAGGTCACGCCCGAGATGCCCCACTTCCCCGAGGCGTGCGCGCTCCTGGCCGACGCGTTCGAGCGGGAAGGCCACTGGGATCTGGCTGCGCAGAAGCTCGAAGAGCACATCGCGGTGTCGGGTCCCAGCGCTAGCGCCGGTGATCTCCAGTCGCGGCTGGCGGACCTGCTGGAGCAGGCGGGTCACACCGAACGCGCGCTGCAGGTCCTGGAGGAGCTGCGTCGGCGGGAGCCCACGTTCCCGAACGTGGCCACGCGGATCGAGATGCTGCGCAAGAAGCGCAGCGCCATGCACTCGCTCGTGGATCCCAAGCCCAGTCCCGGTGCCAGCGCTGGCCTCGGCGCCGTGGTCGACCACGCGACCACCACCTTCCTGTCCGACTATCGCTACGAGATCATCGAAGAGATGGGTCGCGGCGGCATGGGGGTCGTCTTCAAGGCGCGCGATCGCCGCCTGGCGCGGATCGTGGCGCTCAAGCGCCTGCCCGAGAACCTCAAGAACTATCCGCGCGCCGTCCAGCTCTTCCTGCGCGAAGCCCAGGCCACGGCGCGACTCAACCACCGCAACATCGTCACCGTCTACGACGCGGACCAGGAGGATGGAACCTTCTTCATCACCATGGAGCTCCTGGAGGGTCAGCCCCTGCATTGGGTGCTGCGGGAGCGCGGGCAGCTGGCGCCCGAAGAGGTGGCGCGCCTGGGCGTGCAGATGGCCCAGGGCCTCCACCACGCCCACCAGCACAATGTGGTCCACCGCGATATCAAGACGGCCAATTTCTTCCTCACCACCGACGAGGTGATCAAGATCATGGACTTCGGTCTCGCCAAGACCCTCGAGGAGGTGCGGCGGGCAGAGACGGGCATCGGGGGCACGCCCTTCTACATGGCCCCCGAGCAGGTGGCCGGAGACGACGTTGATCATCGGGCCGATCTCTACTCCCTCGGTGCGACCTTCTTCGAGCTCGTGACCGGGCGCGTTCCCTTCCCGGACGGCGACGTGACCTACCACCACCGTCACACGCCGGCACCGGATCCGCGGACACGGCTGGATGGCGTCCCGGACGCGCTCGCGGATCTGATCCTCCACCTCCTGGAAAAGGACGTGGACGCGCGCGTCGCCTCCGCCGCCGAGGTGGAGGAGCGACTTTCGACGCTTCTGTGAAGTGAGCGACGTCACAGCGCCGACCCACCGGTTCTCCGAAATTCCCAGTGAGAAGGGGGTTGGAGTTGAGCACGCCCGCGGACGCCGAGCGCCTGGAAGGGCTCGCGCGGTGCTACGAACATCGCGTTCGGTTCTTCGTGCGCAAGGTCGCGCGCTCCTACATGATGGGATCGAGGTGGGAGGACGACCTCGTATCGGCCGGCTACTTCGGTCTGGCCAAGGCACTCGACAACCTGCGGCCCGGCGTCAGTGATCGGGAGCAGTCGGCCTACGTCTCCCAGCGAATCATCGGTGCCGTGATCGACGAGGCCCGGGTGTGCATCACCCGGAACTCGACGCGCGAGGTGGTGACGCCCCTGGCCGGTCCGGACCAGAGCGGGTCCCTCGGTGCGGTTCTCGTCCCGCCGGCGGATCCGGCGGAGTCGCCGGAGGAGGTCGCCGAGCTCCGCTCCCTGCGCGAGAACGTGGCGCGGGTGCTCGAACTCCTCGACAGCGACCAGCGGCGCCTGGTGCGCGCGTACATGGAAGGCGACTCGATCAAGGAGATCGCTCTCGCCGAGGGCATTCCCATCGGGACCCTGCGCGTCCGCTTCCGGAAGAGCGCGCGGCTGCTGCGGGCGAAGGCGCCCGAGATGCGGCGCATGCTGCTGGAGTGGGATTCGGGTTAGCGGCTGCGCTTTGCCGGGGAGATTCGCCAGCGCTCGGCGCCAATCTGGGTGGCGAGGCGATCGATGGCGTCGTCCAGCGCTCGCCGGCCCGCCCGGGTGATGCGGACTCCGGGCTCCCACCACAGGCCGCGAATCTCGAGCGTGCCCTCGTCCCGATGGAACTTGGGATCGACGCGTCCGACGAGGGCGTCTCCTTCGAGGATGGGCAGCACGTAGTAGCCGTAGCGGCGCTTGGTGGCGGGCACGAAGCACTCGAGTGTGTAGTTGAAGCCGAACAGGCGGCGCGTGCGGTCCCGGTCGCGGAGCGTCGGGTCGAAGGGGCTGAGCAGCCGCGTGCGCGTCGGTGCCGGGGGTGCGGAGGCCATTCGTGCCTCCCAGTCGGACGGGGCGTAGGCGGTGCGCGGCTTCGAGCCGTCGGCAGACTCGACCGAGACCTCGACGATCTCGCGGCGGCGGAGCGCTGTCCGGCACCACTCCTGCGCCGAGGCCGGGGAGACCGACTCGAAGAACCGCGCGATCTCGCCGGCCGTGCCGATGCCGAGGCGCTCGAGTCCCGTACGGCAGGCCCACGCGCAGTGCTCGCTCCGCGACGGCATCCGGCCGCGGCAGAGCTCCGGGAAGACGCGCTCGGTCAGATCGTAGGCCTTGTGGAAGGCGGACCGGTGGGACACCGAGAGGCGGCCGGCACGCCAGAGGTACTCGAGGGCCGTCTTCTGCGGCTTCCAGCGCCAGAAGGTCCCGGCCGGCGCTTCGCCGTCGTGCTCGAAGTCCGCGCTGGTGAGTGGCCCCTCGCGGCGGATCCGGGCCAGCACGTGGCGGATCACGCGCGCCGGGTCGCCCTCCATGCGCGCACCCCAGCGCGAGTCCGGGGGGGGCCCGCCCCGGGCCAGCCGCGCGAAGCGGCGGCGCCAGTAGCGGAACCAGACCGTGGGGATCGCCGAGGCGTCGTGGGTCCAGTGCTCGAAGAGCCGGCGGTCGCGCTCGAGCAGCCGCGTCCACACCGCTGGCCGGTAGTCGTCGAAGCGGCTCATCAGCACGTGGTGGTGGGCGCGCTCCACCCCGGGGATAGCGTCCAGCTGGTCGAAGCCCAGCCGGTCGATCTGGCGGTAGACGGCGGCGGGGGTGGCTCGGCGAGCCGGGTCGGCCAACAAGCCCTGGGCCTGGAGCAGCAGCCGGAGTGCCTGCTTGGCGCTCACCCGGGGCCGCGTATGGGGAGGCCGCGAGGGCATTCAAGACCCTGGAATCATTGGAATTTCTTCGATCCTACTCGGCTCGGTCAGGCGCCTCAAGGAAATCAGCAGGGGAGTCCGATATCTCTAGTTCCGGGAGCGTTGTGAAGATCGAATGAAGCGAAAGTCCCCGTCGAGAACCGGCCCCCGACCGCGCCGCCGCTACGAGCTCAAGGACCCCGAGCTCAACTGCCTGATCGAGGAGCTGGTGGAGCGGGCCCAGGCCACCCACGGCGACTCCGAGGGCGCCGAGTACGTGCGTCAGCTGATCGTGACCGCCCTGCGCCTGGTGGGAGACGGCACTCCGCGTGGCAACGTGAAGCTGATCAACAGCGCTCTGAAGGAGCTGCGCCACTCGTTCCGCGTGTTCGCCCCCTACGAGCAGCTGCGCAAGGTGGCGGTCTTCGGGAGCGCGCGGACCAAGTCCGACGAGCCGGCCTGGAAGCAGGCCTTCGAGTTCGCCGAGCGCATCGTGAGCGAGGGCTGGATGGTGATCACCGGCGCCGGCGGCGGAATCATGAGAGCCGCTCAGGGCGGGGCGGGCCGCGAGGCGTCCTTCGGCGTCAACATCCGCCTCCCCTCTGAGCAATCAGCCAACGACGTGATCGCCGGCGACCGCAAGCTGATCAACTTCCGGTACTTCTTCACGCGCAAGGTCACCTTCGTCAAGCAGGCCCACGCGATCGCCCTCTTCCCCGGCGGGTTCGGGACCCACGACGAGGGCTTCGAGACGCTCACCCTGATCCAGACCGGCAAGAGCGAGATCCTGCCGGTGGTCTTCGTCGACGAGCCGGGTGGGAGCTATTGGCGAGACTGGGAGGTCTACGTGCGCACGCACATGCTCGAAAGGGGGCTCGTGAGCGAGGCCGACCTCTCGCTCTTCAAGATCACTGATGACGTGGGCGTCGCCGTCGACGAAATCCTGAGCTTCTACAGCAACTACCACTCCAGGCGCTACGTCAAGGACAAGCTCGTGCTGCGCACGCGCCAGGCGCCGGACGCGGAGCAGCTCGCCGCGCTGAACGAGGACTTCCGGGACATCGTGGTCTCCGGCGGCATCGAGGTCTCCGGCGCCCTTCCGGAAGAGAACGGCGACGTCGCCGATTGCCCACGCGTGGTCCTGAAGTTCAACCAGCGCGACTTCGGGCGCCTGCGCGTCCTGATCGATACGCTCAACTCGTTCGGCGCCGACGCGGCCCGGCCGCCGCTCGAGGCGAGCCCGCGCGAGATCGTCGCCCGCGAGCTTCCGCCCGAGGCGGAGAGCGAAGAGCAGGACTCCTAGCCCAGCGGGCGCCCGCTTCGTTCGCCTCACCCGAGGCGAAGCCTCGGGTGGGCTCACTGCGCGTCGGCCGACTCTTGAGTCGGCCTCCTAGCTGGCTGCGGCCGACGTTCCACGGGGGACCGGCGGGGTTCAGAAGACCGGATCGATGGGAGTGATGGTTCCGACGCGCTCTTCGATGGCTTGCGCGGCGTCGAGGCAGCGGGACCACTGCGGTGCCGCAGAACTGGGAGGGAATGCGCAGCGACCCACCGCAGTCGTTGCGGTTGCCGAGGGGCGTCATGCCGCTGGCCAGCGCGGCGGCGTCGCCGGCGTCCGCCAGGTCGGCGGCGCCCCACTTCCAGAGCGGCCCATCCATCTGCAACCTCCGAGGGTGGTCCGCGAAAGCGGGGGTGCGATCAGTATCGCGTCACGCCCGGCCGGTCGGCGAAGCCCAGGTAGGCGATGCGCCGGAAGCCCAGGTCCATGTCGTCGGCGAACGTGCGCACGGTCTGCTCCCCGGCCCACTCGAACTCGGG
>JAPUKG010000196.1 GCA_027295775.1 Pseudomonadota bacterium | reverse complement strand
AGCCAAAAACTGGCCCTGGCACGTGGCGGCCGAGCTCGAACGGTCGCACCTCTGCCAGGTCTTCTCGCGCGTGCTCCTGCAGAAGAGGCACGGCCAGCCAGCCACGCTCTCGGTGAGCGGGGTCCGGTACTTCCGGGACCGGGGAAAGCTGGTGGGGCAGAACGCGGTGTTCCCGACACTGCGCTGGCCCGGGTTCTATCTGGACGGCCAGACGGGCTTCGGCTGGGCGGCCCGGGCCGGGCTGCTCGAGCAGGTGCCCCTGTACGACGCCGGTGTCGTCGGCGGGGGCGACAAGATGATCTATGTGGCCAGCTTCTGCGACAGCGAGGATCGATGGCACGCTGCCGCCAAGCTGGTGCGGTCCCGCAACGCGCCCTGCCCCCGCTGCAACCACGTGAGCCAGGCCACCCTCTACACCCAGGACTACCTGGCCTGGGCCGAGCGCTGGGCGAAGGCCGTCGGCGGCAAGGTGGGGTACGCCGACCTCGCGATTCGGGACCTGTTCCACGGCGAGCGAGAGCACAAGCGGTACCGGGACCGCAAGCAGATCCTGCTCAACTACGACTACGACCCGGCCACCGATCTCGAGCAGAACGCCGACGGGTGCTGGAAGTGGAGCTCCGACAAGGGCGGGCTGCACGCAGATGTGAAGCAGTACTTCCGGGAGCGCCGCGAGAGCTAGGCGCCGAGCCAGGAAGATGCTGTTCCACCGCGTCGACTTCCTGATCTTCTTCGTCGTCGTCTGGGGCAGCTATGTCTGCCTCGGACGCCGCGCCCAGAACGTCCTCCTCCTGGGTGCGAGCCTGTTCTTCTACGGCTCCTGGAACTGGAAGTTCCTCGGCCTGATCGCCATCTCCGCGGTGGTCGACTACGCGGCAGCCCTGGCCATCGAGCGCTGGCCCGCGCGCAAGCGCATCCCCCTCGTCGCCAGCATCGTCGCCAACCTGGGGATCCTGTTCACCTTCAAGTACTTCAACTTCTTCGCCGAGTCGGTGGCCGCGCTGTTGTCGGGCATCGGTATGGAGCCCGACTTTCCCACGCTCCACGTCATCCTGCCCGTGGGCCTGTCCTTCTACACGTTCCAGACCATGAGCTACACCATCGACGTCTACCGGGGCCGCCAGAAGGCGCGCCGGGACTTCCTCACCGTCGGGCTCTTCGTCTGCTACTTCCCGCAGCTGGTCGCGGGCCCGGTCGAGCGCGCGCGGCGTCTGATGCCCCAATTCGAGCGGGCGCGGTCGCTGGACTGGTCGATGATCACGAACGGCTTCTGGTTCATCGCCCTCGGCCTGTTCAAGAAGATCGCGATCGCCGACCTGCTCGTTCCCCAGATCGACCCCCTGTTCGCCAACCTGGGCGCGGCCTCCCTGGCGGGCGTCGCGGTCGCAACCTTCGCCTTCGGAGTGCAGCTGTACGCCGACTTCTCGGGCTACTCGGACATGGCGATCGGCTTGAGCCTGCTGCTCGGAATCCGGCTGTCGCGAAACTTCCGACAGCCCCTCTTCTTCGCCCGGAGCTTCACGGACTTCTGGCAGCGCTGGCACATCACCATGACCGGGTGGTTCCGGGACTACGTGTACGGACCGCTGCGGGGAGCGAGCAGCGCCGGCGCCCGGGCGACGCTCGCCCTGGTGGTGATGTTCACGCTGGTCGGCCTGTGGCACGGGGCGGACTGGACCTTCGTGATCTGGGGCGGCGCACAGGGCCTGCTGCTGCTGCTGGATCGAGCGGTGATCTTCCGCTTGCCGCAGGCCCGAACGGACCGCTGGCCCGGGCCCCTGCGCCTGGCGCTGGCCTTCCTCCGAGGCATGTCGGTGTCCCTGCTTCTGACCGCGGTGCTCTTCCTGTTCCGGCTGGAGAGCCTGTCCGATCTTCCCGACGAGCTCGCGGGCCTCTCCTCCTGGGAGGATCTTCCCTCGTCCTGGAAAGAGCTGTTTCCCTGGCTCAACGCGCTGGTGCTGTTCCTGGGGATCGACGCGGTCTCGGAGCGGAAACGGACCCAGGCCCTGCCCGAGCACTACCCCATGGTCGCCCGTTTCCTCCTCTACCTCTATTTTGCACTGGCCGTCCTGTCCGCGGGAGGCTTCACCGACGATCCCTATGTCTATTTTCAGTTTTAGGACGCTGCGGGGACTGCGCCCCCGGATCCCGCTCGCCGCCATCGCCGCCGCGGCGATCGTCGTCGGTGCGGAGGCGCTGCTGCGGAGCGGCTGGGTCGCGGCCACGGTGACCACCCCCGGCGGTCCCGTGCAGATCCCGGAGGACATCGCCGAGCCGCGCCTGACCGGCTACGACCCCGCGCTCTGGACGGCCTCCGAGACCATCGGCCTGCGTATGAAGCCCGGCTACCGGGGCATCCTGCGCAAGCCCGACTTCGTGCGCGAGGTCCGGCTCAACGGGGACGGCTTCCACGACCACGAGTTCCGGGAGCGCGCGCTGGGCGAGACCCGCGTGGCCGTGCTCGGTCGCTCGATCGTGGCGGCCAACCAGGTGACGATCGACGAGACCTGGGTGAACCAGCTCGAGAAGCGGCTGGATGAGCGGACGCCCAACCGGCGCATCGAGCTGATGAACTTCGGCACGCCCGGGCACAACAACATCAACCGCCTGGCGCTGCTGAAGGAGGTGGTCCTGCCCTTCGAGCCGGACTGGGTGATCCTGCACGGAAGCACCGACCCGCTGAGCCAGAAATACGGCGGGATGCAGCGGCTCGTGGAGTACCGCGGCTACTCGCTCCGCTATCTGAACCCGTCCGAGATCCCCCTCCTGGAACGACAGGTGGACGCGCAGCTGACCTCGCTCCAGTTCTTGCCCGGGCGCTACCTGTACCTCTCGCGTCTGCTGTCCCTGCTGCGGGGCGCCGAGTCGAATCTGCGCAACACGATCCGCCTGGGGGACCACCACAAGGACAAGGTGGACGGCCGGCCGTACCTGCTGGAGATGCGCCAGCTGTGTCAGGAGCGGGGCATCCGCTTCCTGTACCTGACGAACGGCCCGATCAAGCACGGCCGGGGGATCCAATGGCTGCGCGAGGCCGGATTCCAGGTCGTGAGGGACGTGGACTTCATCGACCCCGGACAGCCGGAACTCTTCTGGCCTGGCGACCCCAACCACTTCACCGTCCAGGGCAACGCCGCCTACGCCGAGGCCCTCACCCCCGCGCTGGCCGCGCTGCTCGCCGGAGGCTAGCCGTGGCGCGACTCGCGCTTCTCGTGTGCTCCCTCGCGGTGGCGATGGCGATCGTCGAGCTCGGTCTGCGCCTCGCCCATTACGGCGGGCTTCGCGCGCCGGTCCCGTCGGAGGAGGACGAGCTGCGCACCCTCCACCCGACCCGGGGCTGGGCGCTGACGCCCGGCGCCCGAGCCCTGGTTGAGAACGCAGAGTTCACGGTCGAGGTCGCCATCAACAGCCGGGGACTACGCGACGTAGAGCACGCGCCGGAGCCGGCGGACGGTCAGCGGCGCATCGCGGTGCTCGGCGACTCGTTCATGGAGGCCAACCAGGTCGCGCTCGAGAAGACCTTCGCCCGCGCGCTGGATCGCGCCCTCGATGGAACCGAGGTGATCAATCTCGGAGTGGGTGGCTACGGGAGCGCGCAGCAGTGGCTGGCGCTTCGCGAAGAGGGCCTGGGCTACCGGCCCGATCTCGTGCTCGTCGCCTTCTACTACAACGACGTGCGCAACAACTCGCGAACCCTGGAGGGCTGGCTCTGGGGAGAAGAGGCGCCCAAGGTGTTTGGCCGGCCCTACGCGCGCATCGACGCCTCCGGCGCGGTCGTCGTCGATGGGCCCGACTACGAGCGAGCCCGACGCTGGGCCGAGAAGCGCCGCGCGAAGGAGCGGCGGAGGCGGGGGCCGGCCCTGCTCTCCGTACGCCAGATCCGCGCCCTGTTCGACGCGGGCGGCGAGCTCCGGCGCCACGACCCCAACCTCTGGCTGGGGCCGCTGCTCGCGGACTTCAATTCGGGCTGGTCGGCCGCGGAGCAGTCGGTGGACGCCTACACGGCGGCGTGGGAGAAGGCCTGGCAAGTCACGGAGCGGGTGCTCACCGAGATCGGACGGACCAGCCGCGAAGCGGGCGCGGAGGTGCTGGTGTTCAGCGTCCCGGCGCGCTTCCAGGTCGAGCCG
>JAPUKG010000195.1 GCA_027295775.1 Pseudomonadota bacterium | reverse complement strand
CCAGCCCGGGTCGTCGGGCGGCGCGCTGGTGTTCCCGGTGCCGTCGCCCGAGTCGATGATGACGGCGGACGCCGGTGGCGCGGCCGCGGCCAGGAGGGAGCAGAGACGAGGCAACGTGAGCAGGGGACAACGCATCGGCTCGGGCTCGCGCCGCTGGAGGATGGGGCAGCCGGGTTCCGGCTACCCCCTGTATGTAACACGCAGACCGCCCCAGGTGTCCCGGCCCTTCGAATCCCTTGTCCCCGGGGAACGCGTGTCGAGCCGTCGAATCACTCTCGCCCTCGGGGCGCTGCTGGCCTTGGCCGCCCCGCTGCCGGCGGGACCGGCGGGTGCGAACGGCTCCGCGGCCCCGGTCGTGTCGGCCGCGGACCGGGACGCCATGCTCGCCAGCGGCTTCGCCGACACCCGGCTGCTGGGCGCCCTCGACCGGGACGGCGAGGTTCGGGTCCTGATCTCGTTCGCCACGCCGGGGAGTGGGGGCCGCATGGAGGGCGCGCACCGCCGGGATCACCGCGCGAGGAGCCGGATCGACGCCGGGGGCCGCGAGATCCTGGCCCGGTTCGCGCCCGGGGAGTTCCGCCTTGGGCACCGTTTCCGGTCCCTGGGCGCGCTGGCTGGCACCGTGGACGCCGCCGGACTGGGACGCCTGTTCCGCAACCCCGACGTGCTTCAGGTGGGCCTCGACCGGGGCGGCTCGGGCCAGCTGCTCGAGGCGGCTCCGCTGGCCGAGCTGACGCCGCTCGCGGGCCTGGGTCTCAGCGGGGCCGGCGTGACCGTGGCGGTTCTCGACAGCGGGCTCGACACCGATCATCCGGATCTCGCCGACGATCTCGTGAACGAGCGCTGCTGGTGCGGCGGCGGCTGCTGCCCCGGCGGCGACGACACCCAGCTCGGCGCGGGCAGCGCGGAGGACAGCCACGGGCACGGGACGAACGTCGCCGGGATCATCACGTCAGGGGGCGGCGTGGCCCCCGCCGGAGGCGCCCCCGACGCCTCGATCGTCGCCATCAAGGTCCTGGACGAGAACAACGAGTTCTGCTGCGTGTCCGACGTGCTGGCCGGGCTTCAGTATGTGCTCGACGACCGCCCCGACGTCGACGTGGTGAACATGAGTCTGGGCACCTTCGACCTCTACGAGGGGGAGTGCGACACGGCCGACATCTTCACTGTGGCGCTGGCCACGTTGGCGGACCTGCTGGTGCAGGACGGTCGCGTGCTGGTGGCCTCATCCATGAACGACGCGTCGGGAACCGAGATGGGCGCGCCCGCCTGTCTCTCGGACGTCATTGCCGTGGGCGCCGTATACGACTCGGACCAGGGAACGCAGTTGCACCCCGCCTGCGGCGACCTCACCACCGCGGCAGATCAGGTGACCTGCTGGAGCAACAGCAACGACACGACGGACCTGGTCGCGCCGGGCGCCTCCACCACCTCGACCGGACTCGGGGGCGGAACCTCGAGCTTCCGGGGCACCTCCCAGGCCTCGCCCCTCGCCGCCGCCTGTGCCGCTCTGCTGCTTGAGGCGGATCCCGCCCTCAGCCCCGCGGAGGTTCGCGCCGCCCTCACGTCCTCCGCCACCTGGGTCACCGATGCCAAGAACAGCCTCGACTTCCCGCGACTCGACTGTCGGGAAGCCCTGGCGAGCCTGGTGAGCGGGCTGGCGGACTGCGACGATCAGGTCGACAACGACGGTGACGGTCTGGCGGACCATCCCGACGATCCGGGCTGCGCGTCTGTGCTCGATCCCTCGGAGTCGAGCGCCGCCCTCCGCTGCGACGACGGCGCCGACAACGACGGAGACGGGGCCATCGACATGGCAGACCCGGGCTGCAAGAGCCCCCAGTCGTTTCGGGAGGATCCCCAGTGCGACGACGGCGTGGATAACGACGGCGACGGCGGCATCGACTGGGACGGCGCGCCGCCCGACCCCCAGTGCGTGAACAGGCCCTGGCTCAACCGCGAGCGTTCGTCCGGTGGGAAGAGCTGCGGGGCGGGCGCCGAGCTGGCCCTGCTCCTCGCTGCGCTGCTCGCGTTCAGAACCAGCCCTTGCGCGCGGCCAGCCCCTCCTCGATGAGGCCGCGGATCGCATCCTTCACCACGTCCACGGACTTCTGGATCACCTTGTCCTCGTCGTTGGGATCCCCGTCGAAGCGGAGCGGCTCTCCGAAGTGGATGCGGAACTTCACGGGCAGGGGAACGAAGCCGAAGATCCCGAGCCACGGCATGGTGATGGTGACCGGAGCCACCGGTGCGCCGATCAGCCTTCCGAGCGAGCGGCTGCGCCACAGACCCGGCGACTGCTCCTCGGAACCGACGATCCCCACCGGCACGATGGGGGTGTCGGTCTCCAGCGCCAGCCGCAGAAAGCCCAGGCCGAAACGCTGGAGCTGGTAGGCCATCGAATACGGCTTCACGAATCCGCGCTCCCCCTCCGGGAAGACCATCACCACCTCCTCGTGCTCGAGGAGCTCGACGCAGTTGGCCGGCGTTCCCACCACGCTGCCCATGCGGTGCATGGCCACGCCGAAGAAGGGAATGGTGGGCAGGTAGTACTCCGCCATGCCGCGCGCGATCCGGGGCGGCTCTCCCTCCAGGAAGACCGCGGTCGACAGCATGGCCCCGTCGAAGGCGAAGGTGTTGCCGCCGTGGTTCCCGATCAGCAGGACCCGGCCACTGGGAATGCGCTCGAGCCCCTGGGTCTCCACCCGGAACCAGTGCCGGTACAAGAACACCATGGGCAGCATGAAGGGCGTCGCGTAGTCCGGGTCGTACCCGAACGGGTCGTAGCCGTACTCGTTGAGCCGGGTCGGCAGCCGGGCCGCGCGCTCGGTGAGCTCTCGGTAGTTCTCCCGCAGCGGGCCTCGCGCCCACCACGGAACGTCCGGGAGCGCCTCCCTCTTCTCGGATCTGACCAGGGCCTTGTCCGCCATCGGCTCCCGAGAGTACCCTGTCCGGCTCCCCCTCAAGCACGATCTCCGAGGGCTCGATTGAAGGCCATGGACGACCGCCGGATCCTCCTGCTGCTTCTCGCTGGTGTGGGGCCCCTGCTGTGCGCGTCCGGCGCGCTGCCGGGGGTCGAGCCCGGCTCGCGCGAGGCGGTACTGGCGGCGTCCCACCGCGTCCATGCCGCCGAGCTGGCCCGCACGAACATCGGCCTACCGGTCCGCATCGAGGCGGACGTGAGCGAGGGCCGGGTCCAGGGGGACGTCTACGGGATCATCGATCACCCCTTCGAGATCCTGCGGGGCGGCCTCGAAAGCGCGTCGAGCTGGTGCGAGGCGGTACCGCTCCATCTCAACGTGAAGTCGTGCACCCACGAGGGCTCCGAGAGCGAGGGGCGCTTGGCGATCTTCTCGGGCCGCAAGTTCTACGAGAGGCCCGAGTCCGCCCACCGCATGGAATGGTCCTTCGAGGTGGAGCACTCGAGCGAGACCTTCTTCGAGGTGATCCTCGAGTCTCGCGAGGGACCCCTCGACACCCGGGACTACGCGATCCGACTCGAGGCGATCCCGGTCGGCGACAGGCAGAGCTTCGCCCACTTCCAGTACACCTATCGCCCCGGCGTCGTGGCGCGCGTGGCGACCCGCGGCTATCTGGCCACCGTGGCGCGCAGGAAGTCCGGGTTCAGCGTGGTCGGGACCGACGACGACGGAAACCCGGTGTACGCGAGCGGGATCCAGGGCGCCATCGAGCGCAACGCCATCCGCTACCACCTGGCGATCCAGGCGCACCTCGACACGCTCGGGTCCCCCGAGCCCGAACGCTTCGAGCGGCGCATCGCGCGCTGGTTCGATCTGACGAGCGTGTACGGGAGCCGGCTCTACGAGCTGGATCGCGTCCAGTACCTGGACATCAAGCGCCGGGAGCGGGCCGACCAGGAGCGGCTCCAGCGCGCCCTCGAGAGCGACGATCCCGGGCTCGCGTCCGCCTCCCTCGCTCCTTGATCGGTGGGCGCCCGAACTTCGCTTCTTGCGCCTCGAGTGCGCACCAGTTGCGCCCGCCAGGTTGATGGTCAACGTCTTGTCGGAACTGGTCGATAGATGATGGGGTGCCGCAGCTAGACGTCCACTTTCTGATTCCGCTGATCGCCGGTCTCGCCAGCGCGTTGAGCGCCCTGGTGATCTTGCAGCGCGACCCGGCCCACCCGGGGAACCGTGTGGCGGCGTTCCTGTGCGCCGGCTGCGGGTACTGGGCGTTCTGTCAGGTGCTCTGGACCCACGCGGCGGATGCGGGCACGGCGCTGTTCTTCCACCGCCTCGCGGCGTTCGGCTGGGGCTTCATCGGGCCCCTGGCCCTCCACCTGATCCTGGAGGTCTCCGGGCGGCCGCATCCCCGGGGTGCGGCGGATCCTGCCCTTCCTGTACGGCGTGTCGGCGGTCTTCGTCGCGCTCCAGCTCTTCACCTCCTGGATGCACAGTGCCGCCGTTCCCGAGCCCTGGGGCTGGGGATTCGTCTCGGGACCGGCCCACGTGGTCTACTTCGCTTTCACTCTCAGCTGCGCGTTGCCGGCGATCACCATGGCCATGGGCTCGGTCCGCGGAGCACCCTCGCCGGCGGAGCGAAGCCAGCTGCGCCTGATCGCCTGCGGGATGGGGGCGCCGCTGCTGATCGCATCGGTCACGGGCGGCGTGCTGCCCATCCTCGGCATCCAGGCGCCGCGCATGGCCGCCGCCTCGTTCGCCGTCCTGGGCATCATCATCGCCTGGAGCTACCACCGCTACGGGTTCTCGGCCCTGGCACCGGGCTCGTTCTCCCGGGAGATCCTGGAGATCCTGCCCGACGGCGTGGCCCTGATCAGCCTGGCCGGACGGGTGCTCTCGGCCAACGGCGGCATGGCCAGGCTGCTGGGCGCCAGCCCGGATGCGCTCGGGGGAACCCCGATCGAGGCCGCACTGGGTCTGCGCATCGCGGATCTCCAGGGCGAGGCGCTCGAGCGGCGGAACGTGGAGTGCGAGCTCACCGACGCGTCGGGAGAGCGCGTCCCGGTGGCGCTCTCGACCACTCTTCTGCGAGACAAGCGGGAGCTGCCCCTGGGCATCGTGCTCGTGGTGCGCGACCTGCGCGAGGTGGTGAGCCTGCGCAACCACCTGGTCACCTCGGGGCGGCTCGCCGCGGTGGGGGAGCTCGCGGCCGGGATCGCGCACGAGATCAACAACCCCATGGCGTTCGTGCGCGCGAATCTCTCCCAGCTCCAGCGCGGCTGGGAGGAGCTGGCCAAGCGGCTGGCCCCCGCCGCCGCCGACGAGAGCCTGCGCGAGCTGATCGCCGAAGGCGAGGAGCTGATCCAGGAGTCGCTGGAGGGCGTGGAGCGAACCGCCGCCATCGTCCAGGACATCAAGGGCTTCGCCCACGCCGGTAGCGGATCGCGCGAACAGGTCGATTTGAACGATCTCCTGCACAAGGTGCTGCGCGTGGCGAGGCCCCAGCTTCGCTACCGGGCGCGGGTGCTGACGCGCTTCGGCGAGATCCCCCCGGTCCTGGGGGCGCCCCAGGAGCTCCAGCAGGTTTTCCTCAACCTGCTGGTCAACGCCGGGCAGGCCGTCGAGGCCGACGGCACCGTCACAGTCTCGACCCGCGCCGTCGACGGGCACGTGGAGGTCGAGGTGGAGGACGACGGCTGCGGCATCGCGCCGGAGGACCAGGGCCGCATCTTCGATCCGTTCTTCACGACCAAGCCCGTCGGCGAGGGCACGGGCCTCGGGCTCGCCATCAGCTATCAGATCCTGCGCAACCACGACGCGGACGTCTCCGTCGACTCGGAGCCCGGGGTCGGAACCACCTTCACCGTCCGCTTTCCCCCGCTCGTCTCCGCCGACACTTGACATTTGGCCGTGGACCGGGAGTGTGTCTCCCATGAGCGGAACCGGTACCGGGGGATCGGACGAGAGCCGTCTTGTCTGCGCGGTGGCTCCGCACTTCGAGCTTCCGGGTGAGTTCCTCGGGGCCGCGCGCATCGGCAGCGGCCACATTCACGAGACATTCGTCGCGCGCTGCAAGACCAGCGGCTCGCCCGCGCGCTTCGTGGTCCAGCGCCTCAACGGCTACGTGTTCCGGGATCTCCCGGCGCTGATGGAGAACTGGGTCCGGGTCACGTCGCACCAGCGCGCCCGGCTGGAGGAGCGCGGCGTACCGGACGCCGAGCGGCGCTGCCTCACCCCCGTCCCCGCCCGAGCCGGAGGCTTCCACCACGTGGACTCCGAGGGCGGGTTCTGGCGCGCCTTCCCGTACCTGGAGGGAACGCGCTCGGTGAACGAAGTGGAGAATCCGGAGCACGCGCGCCGCGCCTCCCGCGCCTTCGGCGACTTCGCGCTGCAGCTGTCGGACCTCGGCGGTCCGCCCCTGGCCGAGACCATCCCCCGGTTCCACGATCTTGCCCATCGCGCCGCGGCCCTGGAGCGGGCTGCCCGCGAGGATGTCCGTGGTCGCGCCGCGGGCGTTCGGGACGAGGTGGAGCGGGCGGCGGAGGCGGTGGCGTGGACGCAGGATGCGCTGGCCGCCGCCGGGTTCGCGGAGTGTCCGTCCCGCGTCGTGCACAACGACTGCAAGATCAACAACGTCATGTTCGACGAGAAGAGCGGCGAGGCGCTCTGCGTCATCGACCTGGACACGGTCATGCACGGGACCCTGCTGAACGACTTCGGGCAGCTGGTGCGCACCTCCACCTGCGACTCGCCCGAAGACGAGCTTCGGCTCGACACCATGCGCGTCGACCCGGCGCTCTACCGGGCAGTGGTGGGCGGCTACCTGGCCGGAGCGGGCCCCCTGCTCACGCCGCTCGAGCTCGACCTGCTCCACCTGGCCGGGCCGATGATCACCCTCGAGGACGCGGTGCGCTTCCTCACGGACCACCTGGAGGGTGATCCGTACTATCGGATCCACCGGGAGGGTCACAACCGCGATCGGGCGCGGGCGCAGCTCCAGCTCTTCGCGCTCCTGCAGCGGGACCGGGACGCGGCGCGAGCGCTCGTCGCCGAGGTGGCGGGCAGCGGGCAAGGAGGCCGACTCGCA
>JAPUKG010000194.1 GCA_027295775.1 Pseudomonadota bacterium | reverse complement strand
CGGTCGATCTTCGACAGCCGCTCCTCGATGCGCTGGAGCGTCTCCATGCTCACCGTTCCCACGATGGCCAGGCTGTCGGCGGAGCAGTGCTCGAGGGTGTCGTCCTCGCTGTGCCA
Source organism: Pseudomonadota bacterium (assembly GCA_027295775.1). Taxonomy (GTDB): domain Bacteria; phylum Myxococcota_A; class UBA9160; order UBA9160; family UBA4427; genus JAPUKG01. The sequence continues at coordinate 13,100 of JAPUKG010000194.1, read as the reverse complement.
GTAGAGCCCGGGCGGCTCGTCGCCTCCATACCGGCTGTCGATGATCGCCACGACGCGCCGGAGGTTCTGGGACAGGAACGCCCGGTGGCTGGCGTCGGGGGATTCGAAGCCGCCCGACGCGGGGAACGCCTCGCCGTGACCGATTGCGTGGGCACTGGTCCAGGCGAGCTCCCGGTAGGGCCGGTGCGAGCGCAGATCGCGGGCGATGGTGAGGTCCCTGTCTGCGACCTGGTCGAAGAAGAACGCCACGCGAATGCGCGACAGCGTCTCGTCCTCGGCCATCGCAGCGGCCAGGGACCGGCTTCCGCTGCGCGCCGACACGGTCTCGCCGGCGGTCGCCGGCAGGGCGTCGCCGTCCATGAACGTGAGCCAGATCGTGTAGGGGCGCGAGCGCACCGCGAACACGCGGCCCAGCTCGAGGACGACCGCCGGCCCCGACGCGCCGCTGTTCGCGCCCACGTGCTCGAAGCTCTCGAAGGGGAACGTGTCGTAGGGCGCCGCCAGCATGAAGATGTCGTCGGAAGCGCCGGCCAACACGCCTGTCAGGTGGACGGCTTCCAGGGGCTCTCCGTCCGGGCCGGAGATCTCGAGGCGCCGCTCGATCACCTCCGCTCCCATGGCCTCGAGCTCCCCGCGGATGTAGGCGCGGGCCTGCTCGGCGCCCTCGCTCCCGGTCACGCGCGGCCCGAACCCGACCAGGGACACCATGTCCTGCCACGCCCGGTCCGCGGAGAAGCGGGACGAGTCCAGATCCGACGCGGCGTGGATCTCCACCGGCACGGACTCGGGGCTCGCAGTGTCGACCTCGACCGCGGTCTCGACCTCGCTGGACGCACCGCGATCGGCGCTCCACGGAGGCTCGCTGGGCTTCCGGGTGGGCCACGGCGGCGGCTTCGCCTGCTCGTCGTCCGAGCTGGACGGCGTGGCCGGCACGAGCAGCCCCAGCGCGATTCCAGCCGCGGCCCAGCGCGTCCAGCTTCCGATCTTCCCGCCCATCTCTTCTCCTTCACCACCCGCAAGATCCGTCTCGCTTTAGTGGGTGGACGAACCCACATCTCTCGTGACGGGAACCCCTAGTTTACCCATCGGCGGCTCGGGTCTGACACATCGACCCAAAATCGACCACTTCCCCCCAGTAGAGGCCCCTTCCTCGCGGGGCTTTTCAAAAGCGGAAGGCAGGGTCCCACCCCCGGGGGCCCTGCCTTCCTCGTCTTCGAGCGCCCCTCGGTCCCGAGGGATGAACTGCCTTGTGCCGGACACTTGGAGCCTCTCTCGCGGGCATCGAGGGGGTGGCCGTCGAAGTCGAGGTGCGGATCAGCTCCCTTCTGCCCCGGGTGGACATCGTCGGGCTGCCCGAGGCAGCCGTGCGCGAGGCCGGGGCCCGGGTGCGGGGTGCCATCGCCGCCATCGGCCGACCCTTCCCGGATCGGCGCATCACGGTCAACCTCGCCCCCGCCGGCCTGCGCAAGAGCGGGGCCGGGCTGGATCTGCCCATCGCGGTGGGCATTCTGGCGGCCGCGGGCGTGCTGGAGCGCGAGCCCCTCGAGGGTCGCGCCTTCCTGGGCGAGCTGGCGCTCGACGGGCGGCTGCGGCCGGTGCAGGGCTCGCTCGCCCTGGTGCTCGCATGCCGCGACGCCGGCCACCCCCAGGTCATCGTGCCGACGGCCAACGCCGCGGAGGCGGCCCTGGCTCCGAACGTGGACGTGCGCGGCGCGCCCGATCTGGAGGCGGTGCTGGAGCACCTGACCGGCGCCTCGACGCTGCCGCGGGCCGAGGCGCCGCCGCTCATCGACGGCGCGGTGACGGGGCCGTGCCTGAGCGATGTCCGCGGCCAGGAGCGCGGCAAGCGCGCCCTCGAGATCACGGCGGCCGGCGGTCACGCGCTGCTGCTCCAGGGTCCGCCGGGCGCGGGCAAGACCATGCTCGCGCGGCGTCTGGCGCCCCTGCTCCCGCCCCTGTCCTTCGACGAAGCCCTGGAGGTCACGCTCATCCACGGCGCCGCGGGCCGTCTCCCGCGCGAGGGCCCCCTGGCGATGCGCCGCCCGTTCCGCGCGCCGCATCACACGGCCAGCCTCGCCGGTCTGCTCGGCGGCGGAAGTCCGCCGCGCCCCGGCGAGATCTCGCTGGCCCACCGCGGGGTGCTGTTCCTCGACGAGTTCCCGGAGTTCGAGCGGCGCAGTCTGGAGGCGCTGCGCCAGGTGCTGGAGGATCGCCGCGTTCGCATCTCACGGGCGCGGCTCTCGTGTGAGTTTCCCGCCGACTTCATCCTGGTGGCGGCGTCCAATCCGTGCCAGTGCGGGTGGTATCGAAGCGGGAAGCGCGACTGTCGCTGCGACGAGGCGGCGATCGCCCGCTACCGGCGGCGCATCTCCGGCCCGCTCCTCGACCGGATCGACCTCCACGTGCAGCTCTCCGCGCTCTCGTGGCGCGAGCTGGACCAGCCCGCCGGCGCGATCACCAGCCACGACGTACGGGACCGGGTGGTGGCCGCGCGCACGCACCAGCAGCGGCGGGGTGTCCGCGCCAACGCCGAGATTTCGGACGCCGCCCTCGACGCGTCGGTCCGGGCCACCATCGAGGCCCGCCGGCTGCTCGGTCGGGCCGTGGACCGACTCCAGCTGTCCGCTCGGGCGGCGCGCCGGGTGCTCCGGGTGGCGCGGACGGTCGCGGATCTGGAGGGCGAGGACCGGGTGGGGGCCTCGGCGCTGGCCGAGGCCCTCAGCTACCGCAATGAGAGTTAGTGGCACACCGGTTCTCGCTCAAGGGTTGGCTGGCGACGTCCGATTCGGAGGGAGAGCCATCGGGCGGAGTCCCATGTTGAGTCGGGCGGAGCCTCCCCAGAACGAGTCCTTGCGCGCCGAGCTCGCGCGTCTGGAGCGACGCAACTCGGAGCTCGAGCTCCTGTACGACACGATCCGCGACCTCACCTCCACGCTCTCGGTCCACCAGGTCCTCTCCCGCCTGCTCGACCGCACCCTCGAGCACCTGGGTGCCGAGATCGGATCGATCCTGCTGGTCCATCCGGACGAGCGCCTGCGCCTGGTGCTCGCGCGGGGCCTGCCCGACGACGTGGTTCGCGACACCGTGCTCGAGGTGGGAGAGGGCATCTCCGGTCACGTGGCCCGGTCCGGAGAGGCGCTGCTGGTCAAGGACGTGGAGCGGGACGACCGCTTCCGCCGGCGCAACAACGAGCGCTACTACACCCACTCGTTCATCAGCGCGCCCCTCCTCCATCAGCACGCGGTCCGGGGCGTGGTCAACGTCAACAACAAGTGCTCCCGGCAGTCCTTCGAGGCCACCGACCTCCGGCTCCTCGAGGCCATCGCCGGCCACGCGTCGGTGGCGCTGGCCAACGCGCACCAGTACGAGGAGGTGCTCGAACGCGCCCGGCGGGATTCCCTCACCGGGCTGGCGGACCAGGGTCACTTCTGGTCGAGCCTCGAGGTCGAACACGGCCGCACCCTTCGCTACCAGCGACCGCTCGCCGTCGTGATGCTGGACATCGACCACTTCAAGCGCATCAACGACCAGTACGGACACCCGGCTGGCGATCAAGCACTGCGCGCGGTGGCCCGTCGCATCGAGCTCAACTCGCGCGTGCACGACACCGTCGCCCGTTACGGAGGCGAGGAGTTCGCGATCATCCTCCCCGAGACGACCCTCGAGGGCGGCGTGGCCTTCGCCGAGAAGATCCGGTGCGCAGTGGACGGCCGCCGCTACGGGCCCGATGGCAGCGAGCGGCTGACCGTCTCCGCGGGGGTCGCGGCCCTCCATCCCGGCGAGAAGTGGAGCGCCCGGGAGCTGGTCGAGATCGCCGATGCGCGCCTCTACCGCGCCAAGCACGGGGGCCGCAACGCGGTCTGCGGCCACGATGGAACCGCCTGAGACCGGGCAGCGTCGTAGCCCAGGTGCGACCGAATCCGGACACCGGATGACCGAAAATTGGCACTTGAGCCCCCCCGCCGGGGCAGGCCAGACGACGCAACCCACTGAATCCAATCATCTTTGTCAGCTCGGAGCCAGATTCGCCCGGGTCGGCACACAACTTGCTGAAGCTCCTGGGAGAGGAGGAGGGACAGCCATGAGATTGGCAGCGACCGGGACGGTCGGAAGCGCACTCGCGGTGCCCACACAGACCACCCTGCTCGAGCTCGTCAAGGTGATCGGCGAGGTGACCCAGGACGAGCGAGAGATCGTGGCCACCGTGGTCCACATGCTGCGCAGCGGCAGCGTGGAGCTGGTCGGCAACTTTCGAGGGAGTACGGCGGACGACTTCACGGTCTTCTGAATCTTCGCTCGGCGCCGTCTCTCTGCGATTTGTAAGATCCTCTGCGGGGGTTGGGGGGACCATCGATGGCACAGAGGGGATCCCGTGCGCGGAGGGCGCCGGCGCCGCGGACGGGCGCTCTTCGCAAGCGGCCCGCGGCCGTGCGGTCCACCGCCAAGAAGGCTCCCCGGGCCGCGAAGAAGGCCGGGGCGCCTCGGAAGGCCGATGCGGTCGAGCTGGGGGCGAAGCAGCGGGACATCTCGGTCAGCGAGTTCTTCGCCAAGAACCGGCACCTGCTGGGCTTCGACAATCCGTCGAAGGCGCTGCTCACCACGGTCAAGGAAGGCGTCGACAACGCCCTCGACGCCTGCGAGGAGGCGGGGATCATCCCCGAGATCCGCGTCGAGATCACCCAGCTGGGCGAGACCCGCTTCAAGATCGCCATCGAGGACAACGGGCCGGGGATCGTCAAGAAGCAGGTGCCCAAGATCTTCGCCCGGCTGCTCTACGGCTCGAAGTTCCACCGGCTGCGCCAGAGTCGCGGGCAGCAGGGTATCGGCATCAGCGCCGCCGGTATGAACGGGCTGCTCACCACCGGCAAGCCCGTGCACATCATCACCCGCACCGGCAAGAAGAAGGACGCCCATCACTTCGGGCTCGAGATCGACACCAGGGTCAACGAGCCGCGGGTGAAGCTCGACGAGACGGTCGATTGGCACCGCGACCACGGCACGCGGGTGGAGATCGAGCTCGAGGGCAACTACCGCGGCGGCCAGCACTCGGTCGATGCCTACATCCGCCAGATCTCCCTGGCCAACCCCCACGCCGAGATCACCTACGTGCCCCCCAAGGCCGAGGCGCACGGCGCCGAGCATGTCTTTCCGCGCGTGACAACGGAGCTCCCGCCCGAGACCGCCGAGATCAAGCCCCATCCGTACGGCGTCGAGCTGGGCGAGCTGATGCAGATGTTCCGGGACACGAAGGCACGCAACGTGCGCACCTGTCTGCAGGGCGACTTCTCCCGGGTCTCCGCGCGCACCGCCAAGCAGATCTGCGTCGCCGCCCGCGTCCCCGAGACGCGCCGACCCTCGGAGGCGACTCGCGACGAGGCGGAGCGCATCCACAAGGTGATCCAGAAGACCAAGATCATGAGCCCGCCCATGGACTGCATTGCGCCCATCGGCGAGGACCTGATCGTGCGGGCGCTCAAGGCCGAGGTGCAGGCCGACTTCTACGCAGCGGTGACCCGCCGGCCCACGGTCTACCGCGGCAATCCCTTCCTGGTCGAAGCCGGGCTGGCCTACGGCGGCGACATGGCCATGGAGGAGCCCATCACCCTGTATCGCTACGCCAATCGGGTCCCGCTTCAGTACCAGCAGGGGGCCTGCGCCATCACCCGGGCGGCGATCGGCACCAAGTGGAAGACGTACAAGCTGCAGCAGCCCCGGGGTGCGCTTCCCGTGGGCCCGATGCTGCTGATGGTGCACATCGCGAGCGTGTGGGTGCCGTTCACCTCCGAGAGCAAGGAGGCGATCGCCAACTACCCGGAGATCCTCAAGGAGGTCCGCTTCGCGCTGCAGGAGTGCGGCCGGCGGGTGGCCACCTACATCCGCAAGCAGGCGCGCGTGGCCGATGAGGCCAAGAAGCGCGCCTACATCGAGAAGTACATCCCCCAGGTAGCGGTGGGACTCCAGGAGATCCTGGGACTCGCGGATCGCGAGCGCGACAAGATCGTGAAGAACCTGACGGATGTCCTCGAGCGAAGCCGGAAGATGTAGGGAGGCGCAAGGTGGCTGCTCGCAAAAAGCTGGCGAAGAAGAAGGTTGCGAAGAAGGCGCCCGCCCGAAAGAAGAGGACCGTGCGAAAGGCGTCCGGCACCGCAGGCGCGCGAACCGAGAAGATGAACGCCCAGACGGTGAAGCTGATCAAAGCCACCGCCAGCGACATCCACAACGAGATCACCAAGAAGCGCAAGCCCGACCTGGCCTTCCCGATCCGCTCCCTCGGCAACGTCTCCTACGACCGGAAGAAGGGCTACTTCGAGATCGGCCGGCAGAGGAAGATCCGCACGCTCACGGTGAATACTGTGAAGAGCTTCGCCCAGACGCTGCGCATGATGGGACTGTCGAAGGAGTTGGTGGAGACCAACGACTTCGCCACCAAGCGGGACGCGTACTACCAGAGCAAGAACTGGGAGGAGGCGCGCTTCGACAGCCAGGACGAGTCGGACACCGTGATGGACGACATCGAGGCGATGTTCTCGGTGCAGGGGCTCTCGCGGGAGCGGCTGCGCTTCGTCCCGGACGAGCACGGCGGCGCCGTGGCCGGCCGGCTGGTCGTCCTCGACCCGGATCTCGAGACCGGTGAGATCGAGCGTATCGATTGCACCCGCTTCGGCTCGGGCGCCTACTCCATCCCCTCCTCCGTCGAGCAGCTCTCCTTCGAGACGGACGCGAAGTTCATCCTGGCCATCGAGACCAGCGGTATGTTCCAGCGCCTCCAGAGCCACAAGTTCTGGCAGACAGCGGACTGCATCCTCGTTGCCATGGCGGGCGTGCCGACTCGCGCCTGCCGGCGATTCATCCGCAAGCTCTCGGACGAGTGCAAGCTCTCGGTGTACGCTTTCGTCGACTGCGACCCGTACGGGATCTCCAACATCTACCGAACGCTCAAGGTAGGCTCGGGCAACGCGGCGCATCTCTCGCGCTTCTTTTGCGTGCCCCAGGCGCGCTTTCTCGGCGTGACGCCCGCGGACATCGTCGACTACGAGCTGCCGACCCACCCACTCCAGGCCGTCGACGTGAAGCGCGCCCGCGACGCCCTCAAGAATGATCCCTTCTTCAGGGCTCAGAAGCCCTGGCAACAGGCGATCCAGCAGCTGCTCGAGATGGGCGTCCGCGCCGAGCAGCAGGCCCTGGCCAAGTGGGGCCTCAACTACGTGATCGACGAGTACCTGCCGGCCAAGCTGGCCAACACCGGTGCCTTCCTCCCGTAGGGCCCGAGCCCGCCTGGCGCGGGCGGCTGCCCTGCTCGCCGTCGCCCTCGGCGCCGGCGGCTGCGCCGGCTGGCCCGAGAGCAGGGCTGCCGAGACGTGTCAGCCGCGCTTCCCCTACGAGGGAGGCTGGCTCGGCGGCGACGCCGCCTACTCGGTGCCACTCCCGGGCGGCGAGACCCTCTGGCTGTTCGGCGACACCTTCGTGGGCGAGCCGGGGCGGCTGGATCGCACCGGCTCCACGTTCATCCACAACTCGATCGCGCTCTCTCGTTGCCGGTCGGGGCGCTGGGAGATCGAGTACCACTGGGGCACCGCCGACGACGGGCAGCCGATCGCCTTTCTGCACCGCGAGTCGAAGGACGGGTGGTGGTGGCTCTTCGACGGCTTCCTGCACGAGGGGCGTCTGTATGTCGGCCTGCTCGCCGTCGAGCGCTCGCCGCCGCGCGGCGTCCTGGCACTGCCCTTCCGCTTCTCCGGAATGGAGCTCGCTCGCATCGACAACCCGGACGATGACCCGGCGCACTGGCGAGTCGAGCGCCTTCCGCTCTCGACGGATCCCGTGGCCCTGCCCGCCAGCGCCATGGTGGTCGAGGGCGCGTACCTCTACCTCTTTACCTTCCTGGACCGGAGCGACGGGCGGCTCCCGCGCGGGCTCGCACGGCTCCCGCTCACCGCCCTGGCTGCGGACCCTCCCGAGCCGGGCAGGTCGCTCGAGTTCCTCGCGACCGACGGCCGCTGGAAGCCGGGCCTCGACGCCGACGATGCGCTGGTGCTGATGGCGGACAACGCCACCGAGATGAGCGTCGACTACCGCGAGGACCTAGACCGCTGGCTGGCGCTCTACAGCTACCCGGGACGGACGGGCGAGCCGCGCGAGCGCGGTTTCTCGGAGGGCGTCTTCGTGCGCACGGCCACGCAGATCGAGGGACCGTGGTCCGAGCCCCGGCTGCTCTTCCGTGTCCCGGAGCTCGACCCCCGGTACGTCGGCGGCTACGACCCCGACACCGCCTGTTACGCCGCGAAGGAGCACCCCCAGTTCTCGACGGAAGACGGCGTCACCTTCACCTACGTCTGCAACCTGTTCACGCCACCGGGCCAGGATCCCTTCGACGTGCTGCGACGTCTGCTCGTCGATATGAACCTCTACCGCCCCAACGCGGTCTCCGTGCCGCTTCCGGTGGACCTGAGGGAGCGCTAGCCTCGTCGCCCATGAAGGGCATCATCCTGGCCGGCGGATCGGGGTCGCGGCTCTACCCGGTCACCCAGGGTGTCAGCAAGCAGCTGCTGCCGGTCTACGACAAGCCCATGATCTACCACCCGCTGGCGACGCTGATGCTGGCGGGCATCCGCGAGATCCTGATCATCACCACGCCCCACGACCGCGAGGCGTTCAAGCGGGTACTGGGCAACGGGGCCGATCTCGGGCTCTCGTTCTCGTACGCGGTGCAGGAGCGGCCCGAGGGAATCGCCCAGGCCTTCCTGGTCGGCGAGCAGTTCATCGGGGGCGATCGCGTCGCGCTCGCGCTCGGGGATAACATCTTCTACGGCCATGGTCTGCCCGAGTCGCTCCAGCGCGCGGCGGGGCGCGCCAGCGGGGCGACGGTATTCGGTTACTGGGTGCGCGATCCCGAGCGCTATGGCGTCGTCGAGTTCGACGCGTCCGGCCACGCGGTCAACATCGAGGAGAAGCCCGAGAAGCCGCGCTCCCACTGGGCAGTGACGGGCCTGTACTTCTACGACGAGGCGGTGGTCGACATCGCGAAGTCCCTCGAGCCCTCGGACCGCGGCGAGCTCGAGATCACCGATGTCAACGTCGAGTACCTGCGGCGCGATGCGCTGCACGTCGAGCGCCTGGGGCGGGGCGTGGCCTGGCTCGACACGGGAACGCACGAGTCCCTGCTCCAGGCGGCCAACTTCATCCAGGCGATCCAGGAGCGGCAGGGCCTGCACGTCTCCTGTGTCGAGGAGATCGCCTTCCGCAAGGGCTACATCGATCTCGAGAGTCTGCTCCGACTGGGGAAGCGGATGGAGAAGAACCGCTACGGCCAGTACCTGATGCAGCTGGTGCAGGACGAGGAGCCGGGGTGAAGTTCATCCCCACGGAGCTTCCCGGGGTGATCGTCATCGAGCCGGATGTGCACGGCGACGAGCGCGGCTTCCTCCTCGAGACCTATCACCAGGCGCGCTACGCCGAGGGCGGGGTCGACGCGATCTTCGTCCAGGACAACCACTCGCGATCCGGCAAGGGCGCTCTGCGCGGCATCCACGCGCAGATTCGTCGGCCCCAGGGAAAGCTCGTGCGTGTGGTGGAGGGCGAGGTCTTCGATGTGGCGCTGGACATCCGCCGGGGCGCGCCCACCTACGGCCGGCACTTCTCGACCCTGCTCTCGGCCGAGAACTTCCGCCAGCTCTACATACCCCCGGGCTTCGCCCACGGCTTCTGCGTAACCACCGAGGTGGCGCAGTTCGAGTACAAGTGCACCGACTTCTACGATCCCGGCGGCGAGATCTCCATCGCGTGGAACGATCCGGACCTGGGGATACGGTGGCCCCTGCCGGAGCCCGTCCTCTCGGACAAGGACCGGAACGCCCGGCGGCTGCGGGATTTCAGCGACGACGAGCTGCCGCGCTACGGCGGCGAGACCCGAAGCTAGAAGTCCAGCGTGGCGCGCTGGCTCGCCCTCGCCCTGCTCGTCGGCTGCGCCCCGGTCTCCGAGGGCGCGTCGCCCGCAACGCAGACACCGGCCGAGCTGCGGGGCGAGCGCCAGGTCGCCGGTCTGTCCCTGGTGCTGACGCTCCGCGATGGCGATGGGGCCCGTGCGCGGGCGGCCATGGACGCGGCCTGGGACGCGGCGGATCGAACGGCGCGGCGGCTGCAGGCCGACGTGGAGGCCAGCGAGATCCAGCTCCTGAACCGCGTTCCCATGCGCGTGGCCATCGAGGTCTCGCCCGAGACCGCGGCGGCGCTGCGCCGCGCACAGGACATCGCGTTGGACACGGGCAGCGCCTTCGAGATCACGCTGCCCCCGCTGCGTCGTCTCTGGAGCGGCGCGGATGGGGAGGCCCCGCGCGACTTCGAGATCGACCGGGTCCTGGCAGACGTCGACTGGTCCGATGTACAGGTGGACGACGAACGGCCGGTCGTGGCGCGCTACTCGAGACGGACGCAGGTGGATCTCGAGGGCTTCGCCCGGGGCGCGGTGCTGGACGCGGCGCTTCGAGCGCTGCGGGATGCAGGCGTCCCCGCCGGCTGGGCGAGCGCCGGGGACGGGCACGCGGTCTACGGAGGAGAGGAGCCCTGGCAGCTCTCTCTCTGGGCGGGCTTCCCAGGCGTGAGTCCCGCGACCCTGGCGCTTTCCGAGGGAGGCGCTGTAGCGGTGGCTGCGACCGATGGCGGCGAGTTTCTCGACCCGCGCAGCGGACGCCCCGTCGCCACCACCGGCTCCCAGGCGACGCTGGTGGTGGCGCCAGACGCCGCCTCGGCGGCCGCCTACGCGTACGCCGTCTTCGTCATGGGAGACCAGGGGCCGGCATTTCTCGGGAAGCGGCCCGAGCTCCGAGGCGCGGGCGTGCTGGCCTCGGGCAAGCGCTGGGGCTCGGGCGAGCTGGACCTGCGCTGGTAGGCTAGTCCTCGCGGCAGTCCTTGCAGTGCCCGTAGAGCTCGTGCCTGTGGCGCAGCACGCGGAAGCCGTACCTGGCGGCGATCTTCTCCTGGGTCGCCTCGATCATCTGGCACTCGAACTCGATGATCTTCCCGCAGCGGGTGCACACCAGGTGGTCGTGGTGCTCGTGCTCGATCTCGTAGCGGGTGACGCCGTCGTCGAAGTGGCGCTCGGTGGCGAGGCCGGCTTCGCACAGGAGCTTCATGGTCCGGTAGATCGTGGTGTGTCCGATGCCCGGATGTTCGCTGCGAATCTTCTGGTGCAGCTGATCGCTCGTGATGTGACCTTCGGCCTTCAGGAAGACGTCCAGGATCACGTCGCGCTGCTTCGTGTGCTTGAGGTGGTGGTCCTCGAGGTACCGCGCGAGTGCTTCTCGCTCGACTTCGTGGGCCATGGGGACAAACTATCCGAGCGGCGGCGCAGAGCCAACCGAATCCGGTTCAGAGGGCCTCGAGGAGAGCCTCAGCCGCCTCGGCGACCTCGTCGTTGAAATCCCCCTCGAGAACCCGCAGCTGGCTGCGCAAGCCCGAGGTCACCTCGAGCCTCTCCTCCACGCGGGCCGCGAGCAGCGCCTCCAGCCCGGCCACCACCAGCTCGGGCTGGCCCGCGTCGAGGAAGAGCGCGAGGAGCGCCGGATCGCGCGGCGGGCCCAGGGCGTCCAGGTAGACCCGACACGCCGCAGCGAGGTCGGAGCTGCCGTGGGCGTCGCGCACCGCCTTCGCCAGCCCGGCCCCCTCTTCCCCGCCCGTCTCGCCGGAGAACATCTGATCCAGGTTCTTCAGATAGGCCGCGGTCGCCGTCTTCGCCCGAGCCTCGGCGGCCTTGCCCCGGGGGCGGGGCTCGTCTCTCGTGCGCGCCCTGTCCCGGCGCTGGTCGATCTCGCGCCAGCTCCGCTTCGGGCGGTCGTCCCGGTCGTCTCCGCTCAAGGATGGGTTCGGGAGCGGAGGACCAGCAAGTTCTCGCGGGCCGCGTGGTTGTCGCAGTCGAGCTCGAGCGCGCGCTCGAAGGCGTCGCGGGCCTCGGCCTCCCGTCCCTCGGCGCCGTAGGCCAGGCCCAGGTGGTTCTGGATCTCGGACGCCTGGGGCGCCAGCGCTGCGGCCTGCTCGAGCTCGGCGATGGCCCGACCCGGGTCACCCCGGTCGAGGGCGTCCGTTCCGCTCCCGTAGAGACGGGCGGCCCGGAAGGAGGCGCATCCCGAGACGAGGGCCACCAGGAGAACGAGGACCACCGGGCTTCGCGCACGCCGCCGTCGTTGCATTCGGAGGAAGTACCCCGCGGTGGCGGGGATCGCAACGGCGGAACCCGAGAGCCGGCGTTGCCGTCGCGGGTCGCGCGTGGTACTCAATGCGCCCGAGGACACCGACGCATGAAGAATCGCCAGCAACGAGCGCCCCAGATTCCCTGCGTCCGCCTCGATCCCAGCTGACACGCTCCGACGAGAACAGCCCGAAGGCTGCGGACGCGACATCGCCCGCAACCGTTCGCTTCTTTCGTCCCGGAGCCTCCACGATGACCTCGTCAGCCGAACCGACCCCCGCCGTCGCCATTCCCACGTCCGGCGCCGAGCCCAGGGCCGCGCTGGGCGGCGTGCGCGAGGTGTCCAGGCTCGCCTACCCGGTGGTGCTCACCCAGATCTCGATCACGCTGACCCAGCTGGTGGACTCCGCCATGGTCGGTCGACTCGGCGCCACGGAGCTGGCCGCCGTGGGCTTCGGCGGGATCTGGATGTGGACCGCGATGTGCTTCTTCATCGGCACCGCGACCGCCGTCCAGACCTTCGTCTCCCAGCACCACGGGGCCGGCGAGGAGCGCGACTGCGGCGGCTGGAGCTGGCAGGGCTTGTACGCGGTGCTGCCCATGGCCGTCGTCGTCGCCTTCGCCCTCCTCTTCGGCGCCGAGCCCCTGATGCGCTGGCTGGGACCGTCAGAGGAGCTCCAACCGCTGGCCAGCGTCTACGTGTCGACCCGCGCTCTGGGTGCGATCGGTCTGACCGCGGCCACCTGTTTCGGCGCCTTCTTCCGCGGGATCGGCGACACCCGGACGCCCCTCTACGCGATGGTGCTGGCCAACGTGGTGAACGCGGTGCTCGACTACGGCCTCATCTTCGGCCGGCTGGGCCTGCCGCAGTGGGGCGTGGCGGGAGCCGGCGTGGCCACCGCGATCGCCGAGTGGATCT
>JAPUKG010000193.1 GCA_027295775.1 Pseudomonadota bacterium | reverse complement strand
CCGCGGCCGGAGGTCGCCCGCGCCGCCGGTCTCGATCCGGCCACGCGCATTGGACTGGTCGGCTACATCCGCGACTACGACCCCGAGGCCCGATACCGCTTCTTCGCCGTGCGCGAGGACGGTGTCACGGCCGTTCCCCTCTCGGTGCTGCCGGCGCCCCGGGGCTAATCTGCGGGTGTGAAGGCCCGGTCGAGCGCGTGGCGGGGCGGGTGCTCGTCGCCTTCGTCGCGCAGGCGCAGGGCCAGGTCGAGTCGCGCCGCGGCCTGGATCAACCCCAGGTGGCTGAAGGCCTGGGGAAAGTTGCCCAGGGCGGAGCCGTCCGCCGGATCCACCTCCTCCGACAGGAGCCCCACGTGGTTCGCGGCCTGGACGTGGTTCTGGAACACCTCCAGCGCTTCGTCCAGGCGGCCCGCGAGCGCGAGGGCTTCGGCCAGCCAGAAGCCGCACAGCACGAAGCCGCCCTCGTCGGAGTGGATGCCGTCGTCGCTGCGATAGCGGCGCAGGTAGCGGCCCTCTCCGAGCTCCTTCATCACGCGGTCGAGGGTGCGCTGCACGCGCACATCCTCGGGCGCGAGGAAGCCGTAGATGGGAACGAGCAGCAGCGCTGCGTCCATCTGGTTGCCGCCGTACGCGCGCACGAAGGTCCCGCTCTGGGAATCCACGCCGCGATCCAGGATCTCGGCGCGCAGATCGTCGCGCACCCGCCGCCAGCGCTGCTCCTCGCGGTCACCGCCGAAGCGCGAGGCCAGGTGGAAGCCCCGGTCCAGGGCCACCCAGGTCATGAGCTTCGAGTGCACGTGGTGGCCGCGCCCCGAGCACAGCTCCCAGATGCCGTGATCCGGCTCGTCGATGGCCTCGATGGCGACGTCGATCAGGTGCCGGATCTCGCGCCACAGGCGCAGCGAGATGACGCCGCCGGAGCGCTCGTACAGGTAGGTGGCGTCGAGCAGGGGCCCGATGATGTCGTGCTGCACCTGGTCCACCGCCGCGTTGCCGATGCGCACGGGGAGGCTGTTTCGATGGCCGGCCAGGTGGTCGAGGATCTGCTCCTGCGGAACGTCGCCGCCGTCGATCGTGACCAACAGGTCGAGCTTGCCGCGCCGGTCGATGCAGTCGCGGACGAAGTGGAAGAAGCCGAGCGCCTCGCTCGAGTACCCGATCAGGTTCATGGCGCGGATGGCCATGGCGCTGTCGCGCGTCCACGAGAAGCGATAGTCCCAGTTGCGCTCGCCGCCGATCCCCTCCGGCAGACTCGTCGTCGGCGCCGCCACCAGGGCGCCGGTGGGCTCGTACTGGAGCAGCTTCAGGGTGAGCGCCGAGCGCAGGACGTCGTGGCGCCAGGGTCCGTCGTAGTGGAGCCGAGCGGAGAAGCTCCGCCAGAAGCGCCGCGTTCGCCGCAGGTACTCGAAGGGCCGGTGGGCGGCGATGGGCTCGGGACGCTTCGAGCGCCAGCTCAGGATCACCCAGTTGGGCACGCCCTGGCGCATGCGGAAGCGGGACACCACGCCGCCCTCGGCTCGCGCCTCGAAGCGGATGCCCCCGCCGATGCTGACGGTCAGGCGCTCCCCGTTCGGTCCCTCCGCCACGGCGCCCTGGTCGGCGAGCTCGACGCGAGTCCGGCCCCGGCCGTAGTCGAAGCGGGGGTCGAAGACCACCTCCATCTCGGCGGTTCCGTCGCGTACCTCGATCAGCCGGTGGACCTCGTGCACCGAGGAGTGGCGGTCGTCGGACCAGGGCATGGAGTCGGTGACGACCACGGTGCCCTCCCCCTCGCGGCGGAACAGGGTCTGCAGAACGTTGGTGACGTCGTCGTAGGCCTGGAGGCTCTCGAAGTCCGGCGAGGCCGGCGCGATGCGCAGGGTGCCGCCGCGCGCGGGATCGAGGATGGAGGCGAAGACGCTCGGGGAGTCGAAGCGCGGCAGGCACAGCCAGCCGATCGAGCCATCGATGCCCATCAGGGCGCAGGTGAAGCCGTCGCCGATCACGCCGTAGTCGCCCAGGCCCAGGCCGGACTCGCTCGGCCGGAACCAGTGGGCCAGACGACGCGAGGCGGTGTAGATCTCCACTAGCCGGCGTGCGCCGCACGCACGCCGGCGGCGTGTCGGGCGATCTCGAGCCGGCGACCCTCGGGATCGAAGATGCGGAAGCTCGCCAGCCCCTTGCGCTGCAGGAAGAGCTGCAGCGAGACGACGAGCACGCCGAGTCCGTAGCGGACCGAGCGGCGGAAGTTGATGGACGACGCGTCCTCGAAGTACGCCGCCGGACAGCTGACCTCGCCGATGCGGAATCCGCCGTGGAGGATCTGGGCCATCATCTGGTTGTCGAACACGAAGTCGTCCGAGTTCTCCAGCAGGGCCAGGCTCTCGAGCACCTCCCGCGAGAATGCCCGATAGCCTGTGTGGTACTCGGACAGCTTCGCGCCTGCGAGCAGGTTCTGCGTCGCCGTGAGGAAGCGATTCGCGACGTATTTGTAGAGGGGCATGCCGCCGGACCGAGCGCTTCCCCCCAGCACCCGTGAGCCGATCACCACGTCGAACGGCCCGTCCGTGATCATTCCGATCATCGGGGCGAGCAGCTTCGGCGTGTACTGGTAGTCCGGGTGGAGCATCACCACGACGTCGGCGCCCAGCCTCAACGCCTCGGTGTAGCAGGTCTTCTGGTTGCCGCCGTAGCCGCGGTTGGTCTCGTGGACCAGGGTGCGCAGCCCCAGACGCCTGGCGACCTCGACGGTCTCGTCCGAGCTGGCGTCGTCGGTGACCACGACCTCGTCCACCAGATCGAGGGGGATCTCGGAGTAGGTCTGCTCGATGGTCTGCGCGGCGTTGTACGCCGGCATCACCACCACGATCTTCTTGTCGTGGAACACCCGGCTGGCTCCCCATTTCTCCGGCGGAAGTATAGACTGGCCGGCATCCGTTTGGCCCGGGTGGCGAAACTGGGAAACGCGGGCGATTTAAAATCGCCTGGCCTCTGGCCATGCAGGTTCGAATCCTGCCCCGGGCACCCCTGGATCTCTTTCTCTGGAACGACGGGTGGCTGCGCGGTGATCTGCGCGCGGCTGGGCTCAGAGACTCTCGGCGACGATGGCGCGCACCTCGGCGATCTCCAGCAGATCCTCGAGTGCGTCGCGATCGATCAGGGTGGTGCGCTGATAGCGCATTTCCGGGAGCTCGAGCTCGATGCGGTAGATCTCCCGGGGATTCTCGAAGACCTGGCGGATGCGCAGGGACTGGCCAGCGCCGCCCTCGATGATCTCCGTGCGCAGCGACTCCAGGATGCGCTCGGCGCGTCGCCCACCGCGCAGCAGCCCGTCGATGGGGTCGTCGCATCCGCCCGGCCGGGACCGGGCGAGCGGATTGGCGGTGAGCTTGTACGAGCCACGGGCCTTCATCCCACCTGGAAGGATACTGGGAGCGTCGCCCGGGCTTCAAGCAGTTCCGTCGGGCGCGGGTTGGGGCACCGGCGGCGAACGGCGCTTGCGACGGCGGTGCGTGTTGCGGCGGATGAAGTCCTCGAGCGCGTCGAAGTGCTCGGGCGAGCCGCCGAGGAACTCGACGCCGATTCCGGACTCCTCGCGGATTCCCGAGGGCGTCACGGTGGTCCTGGTCCAGGCGACCCGCCCGATCGCCTGAACGCTCGGTCCATTCGGAATCTGGATGTCCAGCAGGAGGCGCCGACCCGGAGCCACCGGCTCCTGGGTGCTCACGAAGGCGCCGCCCCGGGACACGTTGGCGCAGGTCTCTTCCGAGGACCGGAAGTAGGGCTTCCCGCTCACGGGATCCCGCTCGGGATCGATCGTGGCGATCCGCACGTTCATCTTGACCGGCAGCCGCCGATGGCGGCGGTGGTTGAGGCCTTCCTCCGGCATGGTTTCCCCTTCCTGGCGGGCCTGCGGCCGGCTTGCCAATCGGACCCGCATCGGTCGACCCCGGTCGGCAGCTTGAGCGCAGATTCGCGGCAGCGGGCGGGGTGAGGGTTTCGGCCGACAGTGGAATCGGGGGTCCGCGCGGCTCAAGCCGGGCCTCGGAGGCGTCGAAGAGACCCGCGGGGTGGAATCCGTTCTGTGCCCCCCCTCTCAGGGAGTCTGGATGGGAGCGGATCTGAGCAGCGGCTTCGGCATCGAGCTCGAGCTCGACGAGGGCCAGCGGCGAAAGCTGGGGCTGGCGGAGCGCCAGTCGCTGCGCGTCGTCCATGCGGGCGGTCGGCTGGTGCTGCTCGAGAGAGTGGGCGGCGATTCCGCCAACGCACTGCCCTGGGATCGCGACCTGGTCCTGACTGCGGATGCCCGTGCCTTCCCCCTGGCCGACGTGCTCAGCATGCTCCACGACGCGGGCAAGTCCGGCTTTCTCGCCTTCTGCCAGGGCGAGGTCGAGAAGTCGGTCTACTTGAACCGCGGCGAAGTCGTCTTCGCGACGTCCAACCAGACCGTGGACCGGCTGGGCGAGTGTCTCCTGCGCGCCGGCTCGATCGACCTGGAGCAGCTCCGCG
Source organism: Pseudomonadota bacterium (assembly GCA_027295775.1). GTDB lineage: Bacteria > Myxococcota_A > UBA9160 > UBA9160 > UBA4427 > JAPUKG01. Next base: position 3,717 of record JAPUKG010000193.1, on the reverse strand, counting down.
AGACCGAGCGCACCTGGGCGCCCCCCATGCGCTTCGGCAAGGTGCTCGTCGAACGCGGCCTCCTGACCCCGCGGGAGCTTTGGAACGGCGTCAAGTTCCAGGTGGAGGAGATCGTCCGCTCGCTCTTCTCCCACACCGCCGGCAACGTGTATTTCTGGGAGGGCGCCGTCCAGCCCGACAACGTCGTGCGTCTGTCGCTGCCCACCCGGCGACTCGTTGCCGAGGGACTCGAGAGGCGGGACGAGCTGCTCAAGTTCGTCGCCACCCTCGAGGATCCGCGGGTGACGGTGGTAGCGGGCGATCACAAGGGCCGGGACCGCTCCGCCAGCGAGCGCGTGTTGGTCGATACCCTCGAGCAGGAGCAGACCTTCCTCGGCGTCTGCCGGCGCACCGGACTCGATCCCCTCTCGGCGGCGCGGACCATCCAGCTCCTTTGCCTGGTCGGCGCGGTCCGGGTGGAGCAGGGCGGCGCGGCCGATCCGCTCGGCCCCCCGCGCGTGCAGGGCGAGGACGCACTCCGCGAGCACGTGCTCAACTACGCGAAGCTCCTGGCCGAGCTCACCGCGCCGCTGGTCGCGGTGGAGGGCGCCGAGGCCGTCGGTCGGCGCCTGGGCTGCGTCGTGGAAGAGTCGGCGACCCGTTTCCCCGAGCTCCTCGGCGATCTGAAGCTCGGCACCGGCGGCATCCTCGACCCCGAAGAGCTGACCCGCCGCGCCCTGCGCCTGGCCCGCAACCGCGAGCGCACGGTGAGCGAAGCGCTGGGCGGGCTCGTCGCCTACCTGGAGTTCGAGCTCAAGAACTCCCCCCACATCGACGAGCCGGATCGGTTCCTGGATGCGGTCGAAGAGCTTCGCGCGAAGGTGGAGGCGTAGAAGCGCCGAGCCTGGCCAAGGGTGGTTCGGCGAGGCTCGTGCGGCTCTGTCCTTCGGCGACCCGCGCTGTCACTCAACGATCCGCCATGTCGGTAGACTCGGGCCCGATGTCGGATTTGCAGCGGCTTCAGGGGATCCACTCGGTGCTGGAGGCGCTTCGGGCCCGACGGCGCCCACTGCGCAAGCTGTTGGTGAGGGCGGGTCCGCTTCGGGGCGAGATCGTGGAGGTGGTCAAGGCGGCCGGCGAGGCGGGCGTGCCCGTGGAGGAAGTCGGCCCGGAGGAGCTGGCCCGGGGCGGCGGGCCGGGGGGGAACCCTCAGGGCGTTGCGCTGCTGGCCGGTCCCCTTCCGGAGCTCGAGCTGGAGGAGATCTGCATGGGCGAGCCCGGCGCTCGGACCCTGGTCGCGCTGGATGGGGTGGAGGACCCCCAGAACGTCGGGGCGATCGTTCGGGTCGCGGAGGCGGCGGGGGCCTCGGGCCTGGTCCTGACGCGACGGCGCGCCCCGCCGCTCAGTCCCGCGCTCGCGCGGGCCAGCGCCGGCGCCATCGAATGGCTCCCTGTCGCCCGGGTCGGAAATTTGGTCCGTAGTCTCAAGGGATTGAAATCAAATGGGTTCTGGGTCGTCGGGGCCGAGCCCCACGCGGCCACCTCGCTGTTCCGGGCGCCGGACCGGGTCCTCGAGGGGGACCTGGTCGTGGTGATGGGTGCGGAGGGCCGCGGGCTGCGGGACGGGGTGCGTGCGCTAGTGGATCACCCTGTCCGAATTCCCACTCCTGGACGGGTCGCCTCCCTCAACGTGGCTACCGCGGCTGCCATCGTCCTGTTCGAGCTGGTGCGCCGTCGGGGCCTTTCCAACGCGGGTCCCGAATCCGCCTAATCCCCGGATCTGGCGGCACTTCTCCGGTTGGGAACGGTTGATGCATGGCGGGAGAGCGTTATAGTCCCCCCCGTTCATCGACAGGCTGGCGTAGCTCAACTGGTAGAGCGGCGGATTTGTAATCCGCAGGTTACGGGTTCGAGTCCCCTCGCCAGCTCCACGGATCGCATCACATCTTCATGCACTGGGGTGGGCGAATCGTGGAGCACGACGGGATCATGGGCGGGCTCCGTGCTGATGGGGAGAACTGGGCCTGCCTTTGCGTCCGCAACTCTCTCGCGAACGGGTTGGAACCAGAGGCGAATCGAAAGCTTACCGGGCGTTCGAGCGCCCGCGTGAAACTGCGCCGAGCAGGACGCGGGAGTTAGAGGCCGAGGGAGCCCATACGCTTTTTTCGGTGGCAGTGGGGCAATGCCACGGCGGAGAGGTACCGAAGCGGTCAAACGGGGCAGACTGTAAATCTGCTGGCTCATGCCTTCGGAGGTTCAAATCCTCCCCTCTCCACCAGGCGGGAATAGCTCAGTTGGCTAGAGCACGAGCCTTCCAAGCTCGGGGTCGCGGGTTCGAATCCCGTTTCCCGCTCCACGAACTCGAGAATCCAGGTGAAGCGGAGCGACGCGCGCGGTGAGCCGAATGCGAACGAAGTCCAGAGGGGGTCACGGGCTCACGTAGCTCAGGTGGTAGAGCACGTCCTTGGTAAGGACGAGGTCACCGGTTCGAATCCGGTCGTGAGCTCCATCGAAGTCTAGAACTCGACAAGAGAGGGATCCAAGAGGCATGGCGAAGGAGAAGTTCAAGCGGACGAAGCCGCACGTGAACGTGGGAACGATCGGCCACGTGGATCACGGGAAGACGACGTTGACGTCGGCGATCACGCAGCGCCAGGCGAGCAGGGGTCTGGCGGACTTCACCCCCTTCGATCAGATCGACAAGGCGCCCGAGGAGCGGGAGCGGGGGATCACGATCGCGACGGCGCACGTGGAATACCAGACGGAGGCCCGCCACTACGCGCACGTGGACTGTCCGGGTCACGCGGACTACGTGAAGAACATGATCACGGGGGCGGCGCAGATGGACGGGGCGGTTCTGGTGGTGAGTGCGGCGGACGGTCCGATGCCGCAGACGCGGGAGCACGTGCTGCTGGCTCGCCAGGTGAACGTTCCTCACATCGTGGTGTTCCTGAACAAGGTGGACCAGGTGGACGACGAGGAGCTGTTGGAGCTGGTGGAGTTGGAGGTTCGGGAGCTTCTTGCGGCCTACGAGTTTCCGGCGGATGAGATTCCGATCATCAAGGGGAGCGCGTTGAAGGCGCTGGAGAACCCGGACGACGACGCCGCGAACCAGTGCATCGACGAGCTGCTGGAGGCGCTGGACGGGTCGATTCCGCAGCCGCAGCGGGCGCTGGACAAGACGTTCTTGATGCCGATCGAGGACGTGTTCTCGATCACGGGTCGGGGGACGGTGGTGACGGGCCGGATCGAGCAGGGGATCGTTCACACCGGGGACGAGGTGGAGATCGTCGGGATCAAGGAGACGTTGAAGACGGTGGTGACCGGGGTGGAGATGTTCCGCAAGCTTCTGGATGAGGGGCAGGCGGGGGACAACGTGGGTTGTCTGCTGCGGGGGACCGGGAAGGACGAGGTGGAGCGGGGTCAGGTACTGGCGAAGCCGGGATCGATCACCCCGCACACGAAGTTCAAGGCGCAGGCGTACATCCTGACGAAGGACGAGGGGGGACGTCACACGCCGTTCTTCAACGGGTACCGGCCTCAGTTCTACTTTCGGACGACGGACGTGACCGGGGTGGCGACCCTTCCGGAAGGGACGGAGATGGTGATGCCCGGGGACAACGTGGAGATGGAGGTGGAGCTGATCACGCCGATCGCGATGGACAAGGAGCTCCGCTTCGCGATCCGGGAAGGTGGCCGCACCGTGGGTGCGGGCGTCGTTGCCGACATCATCGAGTA
>JAPUKG010000192.1 GCA_027295775.1 Pseudomonadota bacterium | reverse complement strand
CCCGAGATCTTCTGGTAGATGTGCTGGGCGCGCTGGCTGACGCAGTAGTGCACGCCGTCCTGGGTCTGGAAGACCTTGCCCGCCCCCGTGTAGATCTGGCGGGTCACCAGGAACGGAATCAGCTGCTCGGCCAGGGAGTGGACGTCGACGTCCCGGTCCAGGAGGTAGTTCTCGTGGCACCCGTAGGAGTTGCCGACGAAGTCCGTGTTGTTCTTGAAGATGGAGAGCTTCCCGGGGATTCGCTCCTCGCGGATCTTCTCCTCCGCGTAGTTCTGGAGATCCTCCAGGATCCGCTCGCCGGCCTTGTCGTAGATGATGAGCTGGCGCGGCGACGCGCACTCGGGCGTGGCGTATTCCGGGTGGCAGCCCGTGTCCTGGTAGAAGCGCGCGCCATTCTCCAGGAACACGTTCAGGAAGTGCTCGGTGGTGATGAGCTTCTCGAAGAGGAAGCGGATCGCCTTTTCGACGGGCAGGGTCTTGCGACCCTCGGGAGTGAAGATGATCCCGTATTCGGTCTCGAGCCCGTAGATTCGTTTCTGCACGCTGCCGCCCGGCGCTTGGAGCGGCAAACGTGCCGCCACCCTACGCGTCTAACATACCCTGTACTTCATCGGCCGAAAGTCGCGTGAACTTGCGGCCTTGACGCGTTCGGTCGAGCAAGCACACCTCGAGGCTCTCCGACGTGAGTGAGGCGCTGCCGTCGGTGCCTTGATCGAGGGACTTGCGACCCAGGAGGATGGACTCCCCCAGGGGCATGTCCTTTCGGTACTCGTTCTCGAGCACTCCCTGCACGTCGTCCACGTTGCCGCCGATCACGCAGAAGCCGCTGTGATCGCTGATGAATCCGTCGAACTTGACCCGGTAGATGGAGTGCTTCTCGTGTCCCGGGAACTGGTCGTCTCCCACTTCGACGACGATCACCTCCACCTCGAGCGGCTTGATCTCGCGGGTGAAGACGTCGCCCACCGCCTGGGAGTAGGCGTTGGCGAGCCCCTTGCCGCGCACGTCCTCGCGGCTGTAGGCGTAGCCCTTGGTGTCCGCATAGCGCACGCCGAGCTTCCGCAGCTGATCGAACTCGCTGAACTTGCCGACCCCGGCGAAGGCGATGCGGTCGTAGATCTCGCCGAGCTTCTGGAGACTCGTCGCGTTCTCCGCGATCAAGAGAATGCCGCCCTCGTACTCGAGCGCCACGATCGACTTGCCGCGCGCGATCCCCTTGCGGGCGTACTCGGCCTTGTCGGCCATCACCTGCTCGGGAGAGACGTAGAAGGGCATGCTCATGCGCGGGCTCCCCCGTTGCCGTTGGCCCGGCGCTCCAGGATCTTGAGGTAAGCGGACTCCATCTCTTCGTTGGAGCCGTCCTCCATTCCCTGCTCCGAGCAGAACTTGACGATCGGGAAGATCCTTCGGGTGAGGTCGATGCCGCCGGTGGCGCGGTCCTCATCCGAGGCGTCTGCCAGCGCACCCACGGCGGCGCGCAGTGCTTCGCTCTTGGAGAGATCCGAACGCCAGGTCTTCTTGAGCGACTCGTGAGCGTAGAGACCGCCGGAGCCGGTGGCCTCGAAGTCGGTCTCCTCGTAACGACCGCCCGTGATGTCGAACTTCCAGATGCGGCCGGTGCGCCGGCGCAGGTCGTAGCCCGCGAAGAGCGGAACCACCACCAGCCCCTGCATGGCAGCGGGCAGGTTCTGGCGGATCATCTGGGAGAGCTTGTTGGCCTTGCCCTCGATCTCCAGCCTCTCGCCCTCGATCTTCTCGTAGTGCTCGAGCTCCACCGAGAGGATCCGCGCCATCTCGATGCACGGCCCCGCGGCGCCAGAGATGGCCATCAGGGAGTATTTATCGGTTGCGAAGACCTTCTGGACGTCCCGCGAAGCCACGCGGTGGCCCTCGGTGGCCAGCCGGTCGCCGGCCACCAGCACGCCGTCGTTGTACTTGAAGGCGAGCACGGTGGTGCCGTGCGGAATCTGCACGCTCCCGTCGCCCGCCAGGGCGGTGAAGTCCGGCAGGAGATGCGACGCGTCGACTTGCAGCATCTCCCAGAAGCTGGAACCTCGATAGCTCCCGTTGAAGATCAAAGTCCCCTCCACGCGTCCCGGTTCCGGGACGGGCTGCTACTGGCCTCCCCGCTGGACGTAGTTCTTCACGAACTCTTCGGCGTTCTCTTCGAGAACGGCGTCGATCTCGTCCACCAGCGAGTCCATCTCTTCCTTCAGTTCCTCGCCCTTCTTGGCCATCTTCTGGGCGCCGTCACCCTTGTCGTCGCCGCCCTCGTCTCCGCCCTTGCGGGGCTTCTGCTTCTGCTCCGTGTCGGCCGCGCCGTAGATCGGCAGGGGCTCGGCAGGCTTGGGGGAGACGGGGTGTGTAATGAAACGTGCCATGTTGCTTCCTTTGGGGGGGGCGCGGCGGTCAGGCGCGCAGGTTCTTTAGCAGCTCGGCGGCAGTGGCGGACGCCTCGAGCAGCTCTTCCACGTGGGCCTTCGAGCCCTTCAGCGGCTCCGACATCATCACGCGCTTGATCGGTTCGTCGTCGATCCCGAACGATATCGAATCCCAGTTCACTCCGAACACCTGGGCCGCGAAGCGCTTCAGGCACTGGCCCCGGAAGTAGGCGCGCGTGTCCTCAGGCGGGTTGTGGATCGCATGGGTGATCTCCTCGTCGGTGACGAGCCGCTCCACGCGGCCCTGCCGCTCGAGCATGTAGTAGAGGCCCTTGTCCGGCCGCGAGTCGTGGTACTGGAGATCGAGCATCTGGACCCGGGACGCCTGCCAGTCCAGTCCCTTGCGCTCCATGAAGCCCTCGATCATCGCCTTCTTGATCACCCAGTCGACCTGGCCGGCGAGCTCCATGGGATCGCGCTCCAGGGCGTCGAGCACGTGCTCCCACTTTTCCAGCACGTCCTTGGTAATGGGATCGATGGAGCGCACCTGGGTGTAGCGCAGCGCCAGCTCCAGGTACTCGCGTTGTACCTGAAGCCCGGTGAGCTTCTTTCCGTTGTCGAGCTGCACGATCTGCTTGCAGGTGGGATCGTGGGATACGTCCTTGATGGCGCGGACCGGATCCCGCATGGCGAGGTCGGTACCGATGGCGCCGTCCTCGATCATCGAGAGCACGATCGCCGTCACCCCGTTGCGCAGGTAGATCGTGTACTCGCTCATGTTCGAGTCGCCCACGATCACGTGCAGCCGCCGGTACTTGTCCCGGTCCGCGTGCGGCTCGTCGCGTGTGTTGATGATGGGCCGCTTGACCATGGTGTCGAGCGCCACCTCGGTCTCGAAGAAATCGGCCCGCTGGGAGAGTTGGTAGTCGCAGGGCTGGCCGCGGTTTTCGCTGCCCACCTTGCCGGCGCCCGTGTAGAGCTGACGCGTCACGAAGAACGGCATCAGGTGTTCGACCACCTGCTTGAAGGACGTGCGCCGGTCGATCAGGTAGTTCTCGTGGCACCCGTAGCTATTGCCCTTGCGGTCGCTGTTGTTTTTGTAGATCAGCATCTGGGCGCCGGGGGGAAGCAGCAAGTTCGCCTCCCGGCGGCTGATCTCCACGATCCGCTCGCCCGCCTTCTCGTGCACGACCAGGTCCCGCGGATTGGTGACCTCCGGGCACGAGTACTCCGGGTGGGCGTGGTCCACGTAGTAGCGGGCGCCGTTGATCAGGGTCTTGTTGCGGGCGATGTTCTCCTGCTGGTTCGGCGTGTACTTCTCGCCGTCTACCTGGAAGCCCCTGGCGTCCGCCAGCGGGTTCTCCTGGTCGTAGTCCCAGAGGATCCGGCCGGCGGGGTCCTCGCGATAGGCGTTCACCAGCAGGACACAGCTCGAGATGGGATCGAAGTCCGGGTCATTCTTGACCGTGATCCCGAACTCGATTTCGGTGCCCATCACCTTGGGAATCGCCATCAGGTCTCCGCGGGACCGACCCGGTCCGGGTTAGGCTACAGGTACTGCCCCGACCCCGACGAGATGTTCTCGATCTCGCGCTCTCTCCGGTTGAAGCCCGTTATCAGCGTGCGCACGTTGATGATGCGCTCCCCCTTGCGGCCGGAGATTCGGGCCCAATCGTCGGGATTCGTCGTATTGGGAAGATCCTCGTTCTCCTTGAACTCTTCGCGCACGGACTCGATGACGTCTTCGACCTTGATGCCCCGCTCGTCAAAGTCGATCGTCCGCTTGACCGACTTGCGCTTGGCCCGCGCCACGATGTTCTCGATCATGGCACCGCTCGAGAAGTCCTTGAAGTAGAAGATCTCTCGCTCGCCCTTGGCGTAGGTTACCTCGAGGAACTTGTTCTCGTCCCCGGTCGAGTACATGTCCTCGATGACGGCGTCGATCATGCCCTCGCAGACCTTGGTCCGGTCGTCTCCGAATTTGGCGATCGCGCTCTCGTGGAGCGGAAGGTCCGGCGTCAGGTACTTGGTGAAGATGTCCCGAGCCGCCTTGCGGTCGGGCCGGTTCACCTTGACCTTGAGGTCCAGGCGGCCGGGCCGCAGTACCGCGGGATCGATCAGGTCCTGCCGGTTGCTGGCACCCATCACGATCACGTTCTCGAGCGACTCGACGCCGTCGATCTCCGACAGGAACTGCGCCACTACCGTGGCCTCCATGTCCGACGAGATACCGGAGCCGCGCATGCGGAAGAGCGAGTCCATCTCGTCGAAGAAGATGACGACGGGCACGTTCTCGCTGGCCTTCTCCCGGGCCTTCTTGAACACCTCGCGGATCTTGTGCTCGGTCTCGCCGACGTACTTGTTGAGGAGCTCGGGGCCCTTCACGTTCAGGAAGTACGCCGTGGTCTCGCGACCGCTCCGCTTCTCGATGCTCTTGGCCAGGCTGTGTGCCACCGCCTTGGCGATCAGGGTCTTGCCGCAGCCGGGCGGGCCGTAGAGCAGAATGCCCTTGGGCGCCTTGAGCTGGTGTTCGGCGAAGACCTCGGGATGCAGGTACGGCAGCTCCACCGAATCGCGGAGGGTCTGGATCTGGTCCTCGAGACCGCCGATGTCCTCGTAGCTGACGTCGGGCACCTCTTCGAGCACGACCTCCTCGACGGACGACTTCGGCATCTTCTCGAAGGCGAACTGGGTGCGCGGGTCCACCATCAGGTGGTCGCCGACCTTGATCTTCTCTCGCCGCAGGGGCTCCGCCAGCGTGACCACCCGCTCGTCGTCGGTGTGGCCGAGCACGAGCACGCGGTTCTCGGAGACGAAGTCCACCACGGTCGCCACCTCGCCGCGCTGCGTGTAGCCCGCGGGCTCGACCACGTTGAACGCCTCGTTGAGGACCACGAGCTGGCCCTCCTCGAGCTGGAACGGGTCGATGTTCGGATGCACGTTCACGCGCATGGGGCGCCCGTCGACGAGGATTTCGGCGGTGTTGTCCTTGTTGGGCCGCGTGAAGACGCCGTAGCTGTTGGGCGGCGCACACAGCTTGTCGACCTCCTCTTTCAGGAGCTCGATCTGCTGCTTGGCCTCCTGCAGCATGTTGACCAGCTTCTCGTTCTGGCGCTCCGCGTCGTGGAACTGGTCGCGAGTGGTTTCGTAGCGCCGGCGCAGCGTCTCGAAGTCCGCCAGTACGCGGTCGAGACGCCGGCGAAACTCGCCGGAGTCGCTGCCGAAGAAGCGGATCGCGTCCTGGAGATCCTCGATCTCCGACTGGTAGCTGCGATCGCCGGGGCCCCGTTCGGGATCGGCCTCTCCACCTGCGCGCGGAGCCGTGGGGGAAATCCTTCTCATCACGTCTCGCACGAAGCCCTTGCGTCCGGTTCCCGAACCACCCGAGTCCTGTTCGCTCATTGCGACCTCTCCTCGTTCAGTGCCCCCACACGCTGGTGAGGAGCCGCACTGCGAGGATGCTCTGCAAGGCGTGTGCCGCGTGCTCGAAGAACGCGATCCACCGCGCCTATCACCATGTCGCACCTTTCGTGCAGAAGAGTCGATACCTCCGCGTTCCCTCTCGGCTTCGCCTTCCGCTCGTTCGCCGAGAAGGTCGCGCCAAAACCCGCCCAATTACCGTGGTTGGTGGATGCCGACTGGAGCCAACCGAGCCGCATGGTGAAAGAGCCGCTGAGCGCGCCGAACCTCTCGAAATTGAAAAACTTTTCCCGATTCGCAGTCTATCAAACGACCCTACCCTGTCAAGCACGTGCAACTCGCAGCTTCGCTTGTAAACTACTGTTATAAAAGAAGTCTTTGCTGCACTGGGTCTGCGGCGCCCCACCTCGAACCCGAGCGGTCTGTTCCCCGTCATACGCATAAAAGAGTAAGACGCCTGGTGCCGCGAGCGGCATCGCGCGCCGCTGGAATCCCGTGGAGAGGGAGGTATTTCCGCCCACCTTCTGCGAGCGGGGTGCCGCCAAGCGTTGCGAACCTGCGTGGGAGTTGCCGGAATTCCGACGTGTGCCGTCAAGGAACCCCCGCTGTACAGCGAGTCCGGGGTACGCGGAAGATTGCGAGCCGTCCCCGGGGTGGAAGCGCGGTTCCTTCTTTGGGCAGGGGAATGGTCCCCGGCTGAGCCGCTACGGCGTGCCCTGGGTCTCGAGATCGATGACACGAACGCCCTCCGGCGGCTCGAAGCGAAACAGCGCCTCGTCGGGGTCCTGGTTGGTGCGCAGGTTGTGAAAGGACACGCGCGTCTCGTTGCCCAGGACGTCCACGATCGTCGTCTCCACCACCTCGCCGGTCTTGGCGATGGCCACGAGACCGATCCGTTCGTAGCTCTTGTCTTCGCGGGGAACGAGATCGAGACGCACCGACTCACCACTGCAATCGTCGACGCTCACATCGAACTCGTCGAGGATCACGCCTTCGCCGAGCAGGAACTGAAGAGACGCGCCGCTCAGGTAGCCTGCGCTGACGGGGAGACGCTGCACCACCTTGTCGGCCGGATCGTAGAGCCAGAGCGTGCTCCCGTCGGTCACCACCAGGCTCGGCTGGGGCTCTTCGTAGGACCAGCGCATCCGACCGGGCTTCGCGAGGAAGACGCGACCCCGGGTGACTTCGCCCGAGCCGAGGGCGGAGTTGCCGAGGGTGACCGACCGGGTCGACTGCTCGAAGTCGGCCACGATGTCGCGCACGGACTCGTAGCGGCTCTGGATCCGCGCTGCGACCTGCTCGGCGCAGCTCGTGGTCGCTTCATCGGCAGTCCCGGGAGCGACACCGGCAACGAGGAAGAGCAGGGCACATGTCAGCGTTTTGGGAGCCATGTCCGTTTCGACGCGCGGAGGCGGGCGTCTATTCGTCCGAGTCGGAGGCCCGAAGATAGACGGCTCGCGGCCGCGTTCCCTCCTGGGGCCCGACCATACCGTCGATCTCCATCTGCTCCACGATGCGCGCGGCGCGGTTGTAGCCGATCTTGAGCCGGCGCTGCACGTAGGAGATGGACGCGTTGCGCGTCTCGGCGACGATCGCCACCGCCTGGTCGAAGAGCTCGTCCACGTCCTCGCCGCGCTCCTCGCGCACTTCGCTCTCCTCCTTCATGCGGAGGAGCGTCTCGTCGAACTCGGGCCGTCCCTGGTCGCACAGGTAGGCGGCGAGCTCTCCCACCTCCTTCTCGCTCACGAACGGGCCGTGCAGTCGTGCGAGCTGCGATGTGCCCGGCGGCAGGAACAGCATGTCACCCTGACCCAGCAGGTTCTCGGCGCCGTTCTGGTCGAGGATGGTGCGCGAATCCGTGCGCGATGAAACCTGGAAGGAAACGCGCGCCGGGAAGTTCGCCTTGATCACACCGGTCAGGACGTCGACGCTCGGGCGCTGGGTGGCCAGCACCAGATGGATCCCCGCCGCGCGCGCCATCTGTGCCAGCCGCTGGAGCGACTCCTCGACGTCCTTGGCGGCGACCACCATCAGGTCCGCGAGCTCGTCGATGACGACGACGATGTAGGCCAGCTTCTGCAGCGGCACCTCTTCGCCCTCTTCTTCGCCGGGCTTCGGTCGCAGCCGGAACGAGGTCTCTCCCGACGCTTGCAGCTTGTCGACGCGTTCGTTGAACTGGTCGATGCTGCGAACGCGGAGGACGCTCATCATCTGGTAGCGCTCCTCCATCTTGCGGACGATGCCCTGGAGCGCGGCGGCGGCGCGTTTCGGGTTCGTCACCACGTCCGCGATCAGATGCGGGATGCCCTCGTAGATCGAGAGCTCGAGGAGCTTGGGGTCGATCAGCAGGAGCTTGAGCTCGTCGGGCGTGACCCGGTAGAGGATCGAACAAAGGAGCGAGTTCAGGAACACGCTCTTGCCCGTTCCCGTAGCGCCCGCCACGAGCAGGTGGGGCATCTTCGCCAGGTCGGCTTCGACCGGATTGCCGAAGATGTCCTTGCCCATGGCGATCAGCAGCTTCGACCGCTTCGCTCGGAAGCCCTCTGCCTCCAGGAGGCTGCGCAGGTAGACGGTCTCGCGCTCGGCATTGGGAACCTCGATTCCGACGACCGACTTTCCGGGCAGCGGGGCGATGATGCGGATCGAGAGGGCGCGCAGCGCCATGGCCAGGTCGTCGGCCAGGTTCACGATCTTGTTCACCTTGACGCCCGACGCCGGCTCGTACTCGTACATGGTGATGACCGGTCCCGGGTGCACGCGCACCACGCGGCCGGTCACGCCGAAGTCCTGGAGCTTCTTCTCCAGGATGCGCGAGTTCATCAGCAGGGAATCGCGGTCGTAGCTGCGCCGGCCGTCCGGCGGCCGCTGGAAGAGGCTTACGTCCGGCAGGACGAAGGGACCCCGGGCGCTCCGCTCCTCGAACCGGAAGGTCTCCTGGGCGGGGGGCGAGGCCGCTCGCTCCGCCAGGTGATCGACGATGTCCGGCTCGACCCCGCGGCCCCGGCGGCGGCGCGGCGTCGGCACCGCCGAGCTCAACTCGACCGCTTCGCTGGGCGCAGGCGCAGAGTGTTCCTCGGGCAGCGACGGCGTTTCCATCTGCGCTTCGCGACGCGCTCGCCGGGCCCGCTGCTCGCGCCAGACCTGGAGCGACGAGGCGAGCCCGCGCAGCTGGACGGCCACCGTCGAGAGCCCCGCCTGGACGCCGCGAGCACCCGCGCCCAGCAGTCGCCAGGCGCCGCGCCCGAGCCACGCCAGCAGCGCAGCGACCTCGGCGCCGATCCTGCCCAGGGTGGAGAGCGCGGCGCCGGTGGAGATGCCCGTGATGCACAGCCCGCCGATCGCCAGCAGGAACAAGTTCACCAGGAGCGCGCCGATGCGGCTCAGCAGGAGCCCCTCGATGCCCGCCAGGAAGGTGCCGAGCGACCCGCCTCCGCCGGCGTCCACCCGATCCGGCAGCAGCTGGTGAAGCAGGGGCGGCAGGCTCGAGACCGAGATCAGAAGGAGCGCGGTGCCCAGCCAGAAGCGCGAACGCAGCGGCGGGAGTCCCCATCCCACGCACAGCCGCGCGCCGATCCAGGCCAGTGCACCCACCGCGACGAGCGATCCGTAGCCGAGTCCGCCGAAGAGCCAGCCCGCCAGGGTCGCCCCCACCACGCCGGCGTCGTTGGCGACGGGCGCGAGCGCGAAGACCGGATCCGCGGGCTCGTAGGACGCGAGGGCCAGGAGCGCCAGCAGCGAGACGCCCAGGACCGCAACGCCGGCGATCTCGGCGCCCACCCGCGAGCTCGGCACCGTGCGACGCCGCCCTCCGCCACCGCGGTCCGTCCTAGCCACGACGAGCAGAACCCGGCAGCCGCCCGGTCTGGACGGCATCGCGGATGGATGCGACTCGGATCAATTCCCTCACCCCCCGGAAAGGGAAACGGCGAAGGTACAGAGCCGTTTCCCCGGGCGCCAACACATCCCGGGTGGCAGCGACTTGGCGAGTTTGCCTAATCCAGACCCTGAAGAATGGCCCTGCGGACCTCGTCCTTGAGGGTGTTGCGGTCCTCGGCCGTCAGGCCCTCCGTCGGAATCGGCTTGCCGTAGACGATCCGGAGCTTGCCGCCGTCGATGCGCAACGAGCCCTTGGGTGTCACGTCCCTTCCGCCGGAGACGCTCATGGGGATGATCGGGACGCCCGCCTGGATCGCCAGGTGGAAGCCGCCGCTCTTGAACTCTCCCATGGTGCCGCTCTCGCTGCGGGTCCCTTCCGGGAAGATGATCACGCTCATCCCCGTGCGGACGCGCTCGGCCGCCGCCTGGAGGCTGCGCACGGCGCGCACGCGGTTCCCGCGGTCGACCATCACGTGCCGGTGGGCCAGCAGCGCCCAGCCGAAGAACGGGATCCACGCCAGCTCCTTCTTGTAGACGAAACGCCAGGAGACCGGGATCGTGGCGACGATGGCCGTGGAGTCCCACACACTCGCGTGGTTGGACATGAACACGTAGGACTGACGGGGGCTTATGTTCTCGAGGCCCGCCGCCTCGACGCTCACCCCGCAGCTCGCGTAGATCCACGCGATCCAGATCCGGAGCATGCGCAGGACGCTCTCTCCGCTGCGATCGACCACCGTCGCGCTGATGACGACACAGCTCCAGAAGGCCGTGTAGAGCAGGACGGCCAGGTAACGAAGGACGTGGATCACCCTGTCTCCCATCCGCCTGAGGCGAACCCCGAAAGTGTGCAGGGATGAGAACGGCTGTCAACGCGCGACCGCCGACGCGCTTCCACTCTTGACGAGAGCCGACTGGACCCCGATGATTCGAACGAGGCCACGTCTCATTCTGTAACGAACAGTCCCACCGTCCCGAGGACATCGCGTCCCGAGGAGAACGCAGTTATGGCAGGTGTCAACAAAGTCATTCTGGTCGGCAACCTCGGGCGTGATCCCGAGCTCCGCTACACCCAGGGCGGTCAGGCGGTCGTCAACTTCACCCTCGCCACGACCGAGAGCTGGAACGACAAGGGCAGCGGCGAGCGCGTGGAGAAGACCGAGTGGCACCGCATCGTCGTCTGGGGCCGCATGGGCGAGAACTGCGCCAAGTACCTGGCCAAGGGCCGCTCCGTCTACGTCGAAGGCCGGCTCCAGACACGCGAGTGGGAGGACAAGGAAGGCCAGAAGCGCCGCACCACCGAGATCAACGCCCAGACCGTCCAGTTCCTGGGTGGCCCCCGCGGTGGCAGCGGCAGTGGAAGTGGCGGCGGCGGACGCGACGCCGGATCCGAGCCCTCCGGGGGCGGTGGTGGACAAGGGCCCCCGCCCGACGACGGGATCCCCTTCTAGCCGGCGCGCAGCGCTCGGACCAGCTCGTCGATGTGGCGGCGGGCTTCGGGGGTGAGGTCGTCGAACTCGATGCCCATGCCCGGCGGGCTCTCACCGCTGCCGGTCGTGTGCACCACCGTGCCCTTGGTCTGGATCGGCTTGTCGCTGCCCGGCAGGTTGAACTGCATGGACACGATCGTGCCGGGCGGATGTACCCGCTCCGTCTCGATGAAGAGCCCACCTTCGTTCATGTCCCGGGTGAACTCCGAGAACAGCTCTTCGATAGTGGAGTAGTCGACCCGTACGAGGAACTCCGTTCGCTCCGAGCGGCGGCGCTCCTCGACGACCGGCTGCACGCTGACCTTTGACATCTCACCCGTCCCCCGGGTCGAGTCGTGAAGCCCTTCCCGTCCTGACCCGTGCCAGGCCTCATCGACCGAACCGGGGCGGGTCCTTAGCCCCCCGCCCCTCCCATCGACCCTCCCCACGCGCCTTGCCCCGCGGGGTATGAGCGGGATGCGAGGGGAGGAGGCCGGCCTCGCTAAAGCTGTGGTAGCCGCCCTCGGCCACCACCAGATGGTCGAGCACCCGGACCCCGAGCAGCTCGCCGGCTTCCACCAGGCGCTCGGTCACCTCCCGGTCCTCCCGGCTGGGGGTGGGATCCCCGCTCGGGTGGTTGTGCACCAGGATCAGGGCGGCGGCCGCCTCCCGTAGCGCCGGCCGGAAGACCTCGCGCGGGTGGACCAGACTGGCCGTCAGAGTGCCCTGGGAGACCACGACCTCCCTCATGACGCGGTGCCGGCCGTCGAGCAACAGCACCACGAAGAACTCCTGGAGGCTGTCGCGCAGGCGCGGGAAGAAGTGGCGGTGCACGTCCTCGGGACTTCGGATTGCGTCACCGGGTTGGAGGCGGTGGGCGGCGAGGCGGCGGCTGATCTCCAGGGCCGCCAGCACGGTGGCTGTCTTCGCCGGACCCATCCCCGGCGGGCCGGCGATCTCGCCGGGGGTGGCGCGGGCCACACCGCGCAGTCCGCCGCAGCGTTCGAGGAGCTCGCGGGCCAGGACCAGACCACCGCGACCCCGGGAGCCGGTGCGAATCAGCAGGGCGAGCAGCTCGTCGTCACCCAAGGCGTGCGACCCCAGGCTCTGGAGCCGCTCGCGCGGACGTTGATCGGACAAGAGCACTCTCCGGGGACCGGGAGCGAGGACAGAATAGCGACCCGCGCGGAGCCGGACAGCAGCGAGCCTGCCCGAGGCTTTGCCTCGGCTCGATCCGTTCAGCCCGAAGCCAGGCAGGTGCGCTCGCTCTGCTCGGCGGCTTCGAGCAGCTCGCCGAACTGGGCGGGGTCGAGCTCGGGCGCGATCAGGCTGCGCAGCGTCTCGCTGCGGTACTCCGGCGGCTCGAGCTCGGCGACGAACCGGCGCAGCAGAGCCAGGTAGCCGGTGGCACCATGGGCCTGGCTGAGGGCGGCCTCGAGCTCGATCGGTACGGTCGGGTCGTAGCTGCCGCCGCCTTCGAACTTCACCGCGTGCCTGGGCGTGACCTCGCCCAGCCGGCGCATGGCGGCGCGCAGGTACCGATCGGTAAAGGCGCCGCGCGGTGTCAGCGCACGGGAGAGCGCGCCGGGGTCGAGCTCCTCGCGCAGCTTTCTGTCGAAGCGCAGCGCGCATCCGGTCACGTGTGCCGTTCGCAGGCGCGTCAGCGCGTCGATGGCGTGCTGCACGGACTCGGCGCCGCCGTCCGACGGAACCAGTTCCACGGTGAAATCGTAGAGGTCGCGGGCAGCGTCCCGCGACTGGCGGGAGCGGAGGTCGGTCCCGCCCTGCCCGGCCTCGGTCAACACCACCGTCACCAGCAGGTCCTCGCCGAGCTGCTGGCCGAGCATCTCCGCGACGATCGGGCTCTTCACCCCCTGTAGGGCCGCGGTGGCCTCGTCGCTCTTGGCGGTTTCGTTCAGGATCACGGTGAAGCCGTCGGACACCTCCTGGATCCGGAACTCCAGCAGCTCGTCGGTGAGGAAGCTGAGCGACGAGCGGCCGGCGAAATAGCGGTGCGAGACCGCTTCCAGCGTATTGGGAAGGGGCTCGAGGTTGATCACCACCTTCTTGGTCCGGCCGCGCATCTTGAGGGTGGTGCTCTGCTGGCGGTAGCCCTCGCGGAAGGCGCGAATCGTGAGCGAGTCGCGGGGCCCGGTCTCGATGCGCGGGGGCAGCAGCACCGTCACCGGCGTCTCGGCCTGCTCGAAGCGCTTCTGGAAGTTGGCGCGCACGTAGAAGAGGTCGACCAGGCCGCCCGAGGGCGTGGTCTCCACCTCGAGCTCGCGCTGATCGTAGTAGTAGCCGGGTCCGCCGACGAACAGGGAGGCGAGCGGGGCGAAGGCGTTGCGCAGGCTCCACCCGGGCCTGTCGTGCGGGCTCATGTCGATGACCTCCCGGAACTCCTCCTCCTCTTCCGGCGTCTCCGCCGCGAGGCTGCTCGAACCGGGGAGGTAGAAGAGGAGGCACAGGGCCAGAAGCGGGATCGTTCTCTGCGGCCTCATCTGGGCTCCGTTGCCTCCTGGTCGCCGATCGTCACCAAGGGCGCCGGCGAGCCCGCCAGAATAACGGGAAGGACGGCTGCGTCGCTAGCTGGAAGACGGCGCTCGTCTACGGCCGGACGGGCTCGGCGGCCACGACGTCGGCGCCGAGTCGCCGGAGGGCCTCCTCGAGGCCCGGAGCCAGGAGCATGGCCTCGACGTCCGCGCTCTGCCGCAGAGCATCTACCACCTGCTCCGTCAGGTCGCGCTCGTGGGCGCGCTTGGCCAGCTCGGTCAGCCAGAGCTCCTGAGCGGCGATCGAGTCCCGGCGCAGGTCGCGCGCGAACTCCGCCGGGCTGCGCAGCAGCAGATCCAGACGCCGGTCGAGCTCGATGCGGGCCCGCTCGGCCTTCTCGATCGACGGACCCTCGAATCCGGTGGGAACCGAATGCACGACGCGGGCGCCCTCGATGTGTCGAGGGAGGAGCTCTCCGGTCACCTGCGCGACGGTCGGCTGGGGCTGGGACCGGGTGTCGACGAGCACCGCCCCGGCGGGCTCGGCAGGGGTCCGGATCGGGCGCGACTCCGGGATCGCTGTTGCGCCCGCAGCCTGCGCTACGCGGCGCTCGATCCGCTCGGGCGCTGGAGCCGGACGCGGCGCGGCGATCTGCTCGGGCGCTGGAGCTGGACGCGGCGCGGCGATCCGCTCGGGCGCCGGAGCCGGACGCGGCGCGCGAGCGATCTGTTCCGCCGCGGCTCCTTCCTCCCCGGCCCAGCCCAGGAGATCCGGGACCTCGAGCTGGCCCGTCACCACCGCCACCGCCAGGCCGGCAGCCACCGCCGTCACGGGCAGCGCGATCGGCGCGGTGCCCCGACCCAGGCCTAGACGCGAGAGCGCGGCGCCGAGGCGCGGGAGCCAGCCCGGGCGCGCCTCGCCCGCTCTGACGCGCGCCATGACGCGGTCGGCGAGGTCGGCCGGAGGCTCGGGATCGGGCAGGGCACGTAACAGGGAGATCGCCCGGCGCAGCTCGTTTACCTCGAGGGCGCAGGCTTCGCACGCGTCGAGGTGGGCGTCGACCAGCGCCTGCTCCGAGAGCGGGAGGTCGCCCTCGAGGTAGTCGGCCAGCACGGACTGCACATCGCCGTGTTTCACGTCGGCACTCCCTGAGTCTGCGCTCTCAGGAGACCCTGGAGCTGGGCGCGCAGCGCCAGCCGCGCGCGGTGGATGCGGGACTTCACGGTTCCCTCGGCAACGCCCATCACCCGGGCGATCTCGCCGTAGGCGAGCCCCTCGATGTCGTACAGCACGAGGGGCATGCGAAGGGGGGGAGAGAGCGTCTCGAGGGCGCTGCGCACGTGGCGGCTCAGCTCGGCACCGGAGGTGGCGTCCTCGGGATCGCGGGGGGACGTGGGCAGGTCGTCGCCGGCGGCCTGGCGCTCGGCCAGCTTGTGGGTGCGGTTGCGGTTGCGCCCGAGAGTGCGCCGCCGGTTGAGGGCGGCATTTGCCGCCACCCGGTAGACGAAGGTGGAGAAGCGGGCCTCGCCGCGGAAGCGGTGTCCGTGGCGGTGGAGGCTGAGGAAGGTCTCCTGGGCCACGTCCTCGGCCTCCTCCCGGTTGCCCAGCATGCGCAGCAGCAGTCGGAAGACGCGCTTCTCGTGGCGCTGGACCAGCTCTTCGAATGCCTCGAGGTCGCCGGCCTGCCAGCGCCCGACCAGCTCGCGGTCCGGATCCTCCGCAGCTCCCGACAGCCCCGGCCTGACCCGTCGCGCTTCGGCCGGCGCGGCCGCTCCTCGCTCCACCATTTCGTAGCTCACGAATCGCCTCGACCCCGAGAGACGCCGCTCCGCTCCAGACAGTTCCCTCGGGCTTTCGGTCCGGATCGCTCCGCCGCCGGTGCCCATCAGCCGTCCCCCACGGGAGGGGGCTCGCCCGGTCGTTCCCAGTCGCCGCTCTTGCCGCCGCTCTTCCGCACCAGGCGGATGGCCTCGAGGCTCATGCCGCGGTCGATCGACTTGCACATGTCGTAGACCGTAAGTCCCGCGGCACCGACCGCTACCAGCGCTTCCATCTCGACGCCCGTTCGCCAGTGGGTCGCGACCACGGCTTCGATCAGCAGTCGCGCTTCCCCGGAGGCGTCCCCGGATTCGGGGGTGAGGTGGACGCGCACGGAGTCGAGCGGCAGCGGGTGGGCCAGCGGGATCCACTCGGCGGTCCGCTTGGCCGCCTGGATGCCCGCCAGCCGTGCCACGGCGAGCACGTCTCCCTTCGGGGCGTTCCCGGTCGTGATCCGCGCCAGCGTGCTGGCCGCCATGCGCACCTCGCCTCGCGCCACGCAAACGCGGTGGGTCACGGGCTTGTCGCCGACGTCGACCATGCGGGCCCGGCCGGCCTTGTCCAGGTGGCTCAGCCGGTCGCTCACCGCGCTTCCACGGCCTCCGCCTCACGGGCCAGCGTCCACTCGAGGATGTCCTCGAACACCTGCTCCTGCTCGGGCTCGTTGAAGATCTCGTGGCGCAGGCCCGGGTAGATGCGCAGGTCGCTCCCGGGGACGTCCAGGGTCTCGAAGAAGTCGCGGCTCCCAGCCGGGAGGCAGAGCAGATCCTCGGCCCCGTGCAGGAGCTGCACCGGCACGCTGACGTCGGCGCCACCGGCGGAGCAGCGCTCGACCGCGGACAGCATCTCGGCCGCAAACGACAAGGTCATCCGCGTGAACACCAGAGGGTCTTCGACGTAGCGGCGCACCACCTCCGGATCGCGTGAGATGGCGTGGGGATCGATGCCGGCGCCGGTTGTGAGCCGGGGGACCACGCGCCGCAGCAGGCGGGCCAGCGCGATCTTGCCCCGGGAGAGGTCGGGGGGCAGCTTCAACACCGCACCCGAGAGTACGACCCCGGCGACATCGGGGTTTCGCTCCCGAGCAAAGGTGGCGACCACCAGCCCGCCCATGCTGTGGCCCACCAGCGTGCAGGGGATGCCCGGGCTCTCGCGGCGGACCTCGTCCAGGAAGGCGGCCAGGTCGTCGAGGAACTCGTCGAAGCGGTCCACGTGCCCGCGGAGGCCGGGTGACTGTCCGTGGCCCCGCTGGTCGTAGGCGTGGACGGCGAAGCCGCGTCGAGCGAACCAGGTCCCGAGGTGCTCGTAGCGAGCCGAGTGCTCGGCGAAGCCGTGCACCAAGGCCAGCGCACGCTCGGGCTGGGGAGCGATCCATGCGCGCCGGAACAGGGACGCCCTCCCCGAGCCGGTGAAGCGCATCTCGACGCGACGGACCGAAGGCGGCGTGCTGTCAGCTCGAGCGTTCACGGAGCACGACCCCTCGGGGAGAAGCGCTCGGAGGCCGAGCACTGCGGTGTTTCCCGACGAGAATCATAGGGAAAGCCACTATTCCGATCCATCGGCGCCCGCGAGCGAGGAGGGCCTTCGGATTCGCGTTCGCGCGCGCCGCTTTTCTGGTGACAAGATGGCGTCGAGAGAGAACAAACGCTTGTCCGAATGCGACGCACCCCCGCCGATATGTTGCGAAATGCGATGCGTCGACTTCCCCCGAAAAACGCCGTTTCGTTTGACCCACAGAGCAGCGGTTTGATACGCTGCGGCCCTCGTCACTGCCGCCGCTGACCCAGAGCCCCCGGTTGAACGCTTCCATTCGTCGATCCAGGCGAGATCGTCAACGACACGACCCCATGACCCAAGCCGCTCTGCCCCCGGACCATCAGTTGGAGGGAATCCCGACGAGGGAGATCCTCGAGGGGTTCGCCCGACTTCACCAGCTCGTCGTGGTTTGCGACCGCGGGGGCCGGGTGGTGTGGATGAGTGATGCGCTCGGCGTGATCTGTGGCGGCGTCGATTGCTTCATCGGCAAGAGCGTGCGCGAGCTCTTCCCCCGGATGCCCGACTGGAAGCGCATCAGCAGCGTGAGCAAGCGAGTGCTGCGCCAGGAGAGCCTCGAAAACGTCCGGCTCGAGCTGGAGGGGAAGAGCGGCGAGCCGTTGGCCGTGGACGTGAGTGCGTTCCGGGTCACCGGGACCGGCGATCGCCACCCGCTGATCGTGGCGATCGTGCGCCTCGTAGCGGGCCAGCCCTCGGAGCTGGTGGAGGGCTCGGAGTTCCACGAGTCGGTGCTGGCGGCCGCGCCGGACGCGGTCATCACTCTCGACGCCTCGAACTTCATCACCTACGCGAACCCCGCAGCCGAGACCCTGCTGGCCGCGGGCGCCGGCTCGCTGGCGGGGCGACCGATGGCGCTCTTCCTGCCCCACGCCTCGGGCCTCGACCATCAGGCGACCGCCATCCAGGAGCTCGAGTTACGCCTGCTCGACGGCCGCCGCGTGTGGACCTCGGTCTCCTCCCGGCCCCTCCGCGACGCGAGCGGCGCGGCGACCGGCAGCGTGGTGCTGATGCGCGACATCAGCGAGGAGCACCGCGAGCGGGAAGTCCTGGAGCGCAAGAACGCCGAGCTCGAGAGCTTCGTGCACAGCGTTTCCCACGACCTGCGCTCGCCGCTGGTCTCGCTTCTGGGCTTCGGGCGGCTGCTGCGCCAGGACTACGAGAACCGGCTCGACGAGACCGGCCGCCACTACCTGGAGCGGGTCGAGCAGGCGGGCCGCACCATGGAGGCTCTGCTCCAAGACCTCCTCGAGCTGTCCCGCATCGGCCGGCCCGGCGAGCACCGGGTGTTGGTCGATCCGCGCGCGGTGCTGATGCAGCTCCAGGCCGAGCTCAAGCCAAGGCTCGACGAGCAGGGCGCAAAGCTGGTGCTGCCCGAGAACCCGCCGCTGCTGTCTTGCGATCGGACCCGGATCTACCAGGTCTTCTCGAACCTGATCGGGAATGCCCTGGACCACATGGGACCCACCGACGACCCGACCATCTCGGTCTCCATTCGCGAGGAATCCGACCTGCATCACATCGTGGTGCAGGACAACGGACAGGGCGTCGAACCGGACCAGCGCGAACGCATCTTCGACGCGTTCCACACCGCGGGCCGGCGGCCGGGCGGCGGGCGTTCCACCGGCATCGGCCTAGCGATCGTGAAGAAGATCGCCGAGACCCACGAAGGACGCGTCTGGGTCGAGAGCGAGCCGGGAGCCGGCGCAGCCTTCCACCTGACCCTGCCCCGGCAGTAGCCGCGGCCCCGTCGCGCTCCCTCGCGCTCCCCGGGCACATCGCGTAGCCTGCGCGGCCGAACGCCGTGTACCCCGAGCTCTTCACCATCCCGTACGTCGACTATCCCATCAGCACCTTCGGCGTGATGATGGCGGCGGGCTTCCTCGCGGCCTTCTGGATTGGCGCCCGGCGGTTCCGCGAGGAGGGCCTCGATCCCGAGGCCGCCTCCACCATCTTGATGTACACGATGGTGGGCGGCGTTCTCGGGTCGAAGCTCTACTTCGCGGTGGACAACTGGATCCAGGGGAACGGCCCCTTCGCCCTCCTCTTCTTCGCGCGCGCGGGCATCACCTGGTACGGCGGCCTGATCGGCGGCCTGCTGGCGGGTGTCATCGGCTGCCGGATCCACAAGCTGCCGACCCTCACGGTGGCCAACTGCGTCGCCGTCGCCCTGCCGGTGGGTCAG
This sequence comes from Pseudomonadota bacterium, assembly GCA_027295775.1. Classification (GTDB taxonomy): domain Bacteria; phylum Myxococcota_A; class UBA9160; order UBA9160; family UBA4427; genus JAPUKG01. Next base: position 18,974 of record JAPUKG010000192.1, on the reverse strand, counting down.
GCCCTGGGACGCGTGGGCTGCTTCCTGGTAGGAGATGACTACGGCGTCGTCACCGACCTGCCCTGGGGCGTGACCTTTCCCCGGGGCGCCCCGCCTACCATCGAGCCCGTCCACCCTACACAGATCTATGAGATCCTGTGGCTGCTCCCGGTGGCGGGATTCCTGTGGCGCCGCCGGCACCGGAGTCCGTTCCTGTTCGGCGAGTACCTGGCCCTCAACGGCGCGGGACGCATCGTGATCGAGAGCTGGCGAGTCAACCCGGAGGTCGCGCTGGGACTCACGGAGCCCCAGTGGATCGGGTTCGTGCTCGTGGTGCTGGGCATCACCGGCTGGGTGTATCATGCGCGCAGACCCTCGCCGGCCGCGACACCATCGGATGCCGAGCCGGAGTGACGCCAGGCAGGGCGCGAGCCAATGCTGCCACCGGAGCCGAGCGCATGCACAACGGGATGGACACGCGCGAGAAGATCCTCGAGGTCGCGGAGAGCGAATTCGCCATCATGGGCCACGCGGGTGCTCACCTCCAGCGCATTGCCGAGCAGGTGGGCGTCCAGAAGACCGCGCTCTACTACTACTTTCCGAGCAAGGCGGCGCTCTATCTCGCGGTTCTCTCCCGCATGATGGAGGACTTCGAGCGCACGGTGGCCACCGCGGTGGGGCGCGAGGTCCCGCACCGGGAGCGACTGGAGAGGCTGCTCGACGACATCAACGACCTGCTCGCCGAGAAGCGCAACTACTCCCAGATCCTGATCCGCATCTTCGTGGACCGCACGGGCGTCGATCTGTCGCCCCTCCAGCCTCTGATCGCCGGCACGATCGGCGCGGTCATGACCTTCTACCGGGAGGGTGTCAGCGAGGGGGTCTTCCGCAAGCTCTCCTCTCGCCACGTCTTCCAGAGTCTACTGGGCTCCGCCGTCTTTCACTACGCGGCGAGACAGTTCAGCGCCCAGGTCCTGGACGTCGACGACATCTTCACGCGCGCCGCGGTCGCCTGGCGGCGCGAGGAGGCGCGAAGCCTGCTGCTGGGCGGGCTCCTGGTGAAGTCCGACGGCGACGGGGCCGACTGAGCGCGAGGCGGACTCAGCCGCTCTTGCCCGCCACCGCTTCGAGTCTCTGCGCGAGTGGCGGCCCCGCTTGCCGAACCGCGTCGTCATCGCCCACGAGGTTCTGGATCCGCGACACGGCGGCGTGGGCCAGCGCAGCGTACCCGGTCTCGTCCGGGCCCGGCTCCGCATCCAGCCACTCGCCGAGCTGCTCGAAGCTCTGCTGATAGCGACCGTTCTGGAAGGCGCGCATGCCCTTGGCGTACGAGGCCAGCCGCTGCAGCCCATCGCCGTCGGGGTTTCGCTCGAGCGCGCAGCGCAGTGCCGCGGCCGCCTGCTCGAAGAAGCCGCTGTCCAGGAAGGACCGGGCGGCGATGGTGTAGCCGCGGGCCGAATTGCCGTGGATCTCCTCCAGGAGCGCTTCCAGTCCGTCCGGGAAGACCTCGCCCACCAGGTGCGGATTGTCGACCAGGTAGCGGGCGATCAGGCCGTCGTCTGCGCGGTCCGCGAGCAGGAGCCGGAGCTGCTCCCGGGTCAGGGCGAGCAGGGCCTCGGTCTCCTGCATCGCCTCCGCGGAGCGCGCCTCGGCCTGGGCGAGGATCTTCTCGAACTCCAGGAAGAGCAGCCGGCCCTCTTCCCCCGCCTGCTGTCGCAGCGTCGCGACCCTCGGTCCATAGACCTCCTTCTGGTAGAAATTCTCGCGGAACTTCATCGCCTCGTGGAAGAGCGAGCCGATCGCCAGGTCGAAGAGGGCCTCGCGCCGCATCCGCTCGAGCGACGAGGCGGGATCTCTGCGAAAGAGCGAGTGGCATCGCTCCTTCAGACGGAAGAGGAGACTGGTCTCGCTGTCCCCAATGAGCTCGGCGGCGTCTTCGAAGCGGAGCGTTCCCTGGTGGAAGCGCGCCGCGAGTCCGCGCAGCCGCTGGTGTACGGCGAGGAAGTCGCGGACCAGGTCCACGAGACCGGAGCGGATGGCCTGCACGCACCGATTATACGACTCCGGTGCGGCGCCGCGTGCTAGGCTGGGAATACCACCGCGATGACCGCAACCGAGCCTCAGCGAGCGAAGTCCGCCGAGAGCCCGGGGACTGGCGGGCCCTCCCGGGATCCGTCGCGCCTGCGATCGGGCAGAGTCCAGTTCATCGTCTTCACCACGGTCCTGATCGACTTCGCGGGCTTCGGCATCCTGATCCCGTCGCTGCCGCTCTACGCCGACCGCCTGGGGGCGAGCGCGGTCGAGATCGCGCTGCTGCTCACCGTCTACGCCCTGGCTCAGCTCCTGTTCCTTCCCGCGTGGGGCTGGTTCTCGGATCGCTACGGGCGGCGACCCGTGATCCTGGTGTCGTTGGCGGGAACGATCGGCGCCTACATCCTGCTGAGCTTCGCCGAAGGCCTGCCCGGCCTGTATATGGCGCGCATCCTCGCGGGCTTCTTCGCCGCGAGCATCGGCACCGCCCACGCGATCGTCACCGACATCACGTCACCGGACGAGCGCACGCAGGGGATGGGTCAGGTGGGAGCGGCCATCGGGGTGGGCTTCGTGATCGGACCGGCATTTGGCGGCCTGCTGATGGCCGTCGACGAGCAGCTCCCATTCTATGCGGTCGCCGCCGTGGCCGCGGTCAACCTGGGTGTGGCGTGGCGCGGACTTCCCGAGACCCGACCTCCCGCCGAGGCGCCGAACTGGGCGGAGCTCCGCTACTCCCTCGTGCCTACGCCGATCCGACTGCTCTCCGCCGTGCACGACCGCCGCATCGGCCTGTACCTCTACCTCTTCTTCCACATCTTCACCGCGTTCGCGGCACTGGAGGGCGTCTTCCCCATCTTCCTGGGACGCGAATTCGGCGCCACCGGCTGGGAGATCGGCCTCGTGTTCGCGTGGATCGGCATGTTCGTCGTCTTCTCCCAGGGCTTCCTCGTCGGCCAGCTGACGCGGCGGTTCCGCGAGAGCACGCTGGTGGCCGTCGGCCTCTTCACCTGCGCCGTGGGACTCACGGCGATCGCGTGGGCGCCGTCGTTCGGCTGGTTCTACGTGGTGGGCCCGATCATCGCCATCGGCAACGGGATCGCCTTCCCCACGTTCACCAGCCTCTACTCCCAGGCCTGCGCCGCCGGTGAGGCCGGCGAGCTGATGGGCCAGAGCCAGGCCATGGCCACCACCGGCCGCGTCGTCGGCCCCATCGTCGCCGGCCTGATCATGGACCACTTCTTCCCCGGCCTCTCCTTCGTCATCGCGGGCCTTCTGCTCGGCACTGCCCTGGTCTTGTTCCTGTCGTTCCGCTCGTTGTTGGTCGGGGAAGCCGGGTAGCCGCCCCCTCCGTGGCCCGCACTTCCTGACCTCGGGTCACCCTGTCCGGAACGGTTCCTTGTTCCCCATCGGCCCTTTCTCTAAATTGGGAGCCAGCCCAACGGACACCACCACGCCGAAAGGGATCCCCGATGAGCGAAATCGAACGCGAGAGCATGGAGGTCGACGTCCTGTACGTCGGCGCTGGCCCTGCCAACCTGGCCTCCGCCTACCACCTCATGAAGCAGGTCGAGGCCTACAACCAGAAGGCCGAGGCCGCGGGCGACGAGTCCATCGAGCCCCCGACCGTACTCGTGATCGAGAAGTCGGCAGGCGTGGGCGACCACATGCTGTCCGGGGCGGTGATCAATCCGCGGGGCATCCGGGAGCTGATGCCCGACTTCGTCGACCAGGGGTTCCCCATCGAGTACGTGTGCACCGACGCCTCCTTCTACGTCTTCACCAAGAAGCTCGCACTGCGCGCGCCCATCACGCCGCCCAACTTCGCCAAGAAGGGCTACTACGTGGCGTCGCTCTCCAACGTGGCCAAGTGGTTGGGCGAGAAGTGCGAAGAGGTGGGCGTCGAGATCTACCCCGGCTTCGCCGGCGACCAGATCCTGACCGAGGGCCGGCGCGTGCTGGGCATTCGGACCGGCGACATGGGTGTCGACAAGGAGGGCAAGCGCAAGCCCAATTTCCAGCCCGGCATGGACATCCTCGCGAAGGTGACCGTCCTGGGCGAGGGCGGGCGCGGCAGTCTGACCAAGCAGCTGATCGACCGGTTCGATCTGGGTGGCGACCACCCGGAGACCTACGAGACCGGGATCAAGGAGATCTGGCGAGTCAAGCCGGAGAACCACAAGCCCGGCCGTGTCATCCACGGGGCGCTGCTGCCCGACATGCTGTCCCAGTTCGACGGCATGTGGCTTTACGACATGCAGGACGACCTGGTCTCGTTCGGGTACGTGACGGTGCTCGACTCCGAGAACCCGCACAACGACCCGCACCTGAACGCCCAGAAGTTCAAGACAACGTCCTTCATGCGGAAGATCCTCGAGGGCGGGGAGCTCATCCGCTACGGCGCCAAGGCGATCCCGACTGGCGGCCTGTTCGCCATGCCCAAGCTCTACTGCGACGGTGCCATGCTGATCGGCGACTCCGGCGGATTCTGCAACGCCTTCCGCCTGTCCGGCGTCCACCTGGCCATGAAGTCGGGAATGATGGCGGCGGAGGCCATCGTCGATGCCCTGGCCGACAAGGACTTCAGCTCGACCACACTGGGTGGATACACGGAGCGGTACCGGGGAAGCTGGGCCTACGACGAGCACCGGGAGGCCCGCAACTTCCACGGCGCCGCCAACATCTCGCCGCTCTTCGCCATGCTCAACACGCCGGTGATGCTCGCCACCAAGGGGCGGGGCCTGCGGGACCACCTGCCCTCCGAGGCCGGTCACCGCAAGATGAAAAAGCTGTGGGAGCTGCCGCCGGAGAAGCGGAAGAAGCCGGAGTTCGAGTTCGACGGGATCCTCACCTTCAGCAAGGAGCACCTGGTGGGCTTCAGCGGGGCCCAGCACGAGGTGGACCAGCCGTCGCACCTGGTGGTGGCGGACACGGACCTGTGCAGCACCACCTGCGCCGAGGAGTACGGCAATCCGTGCGAGAGCTTCTGCCCAGCGGCGGTCTACGAGATGGTGCCGGACACGGACAACCCGGGGCGCAAGAAGCTCTTCATCCACCACGAGAACTGCGTCCACTGCAAGACCTGCGACATCGCCGACCCCTATCAGGTGATCACCTGGACCACGCCCGAGGGCGGGGAGGGCCCCGACTACACCAAGATGTAGTCGTCGAGCCCGGCGGCGCGGAGGGCGTCGTTCAGGATCGGCAGGTCGCTCTCGTGGTGGGCCACCGCGAGGACGGGCGCCGGCGTGTCGAGGTCGTCTGGAAACGCGCCGCCGGCGCCCCGCACGACAGCGCCGGCCTCCGCCGCGATCAGGGCACCGATCCGCCCGCGGATGCTCACACCTTCGCTGGCCGGAGCAAAGCGGAGCCCGGCGCGGACGCCGGGGAGGAGCGGCGCCACGGCCACGGCGCCGCCGCAGGCGGGCAGGACGTCGAGTCCGCTTGCGCGCAGCCTCTCTCCCACGGCCTCGGGCATGCCGTGGGAGACCAGCACACGGCTCCCGTCCACCGTGATCCGCGCGGGACGGACGGGCCCCGTGGCACGGGAGAACAGGGCGCCGGCGCCCCGCACCGCCGAGAAGAACAGCCCCTCGCGTGGCAGCGCGACCAGGGCGGCCTGGTAGCGTCGCGCCACGGCCAGTCCGACCATGATGGCGTACGGGCCTTCGCCACCGAGGTAGGAGTGGAGAGTTCCGTCGATCGGATCGATCACGACGAGTGCGTCGCGGCCTTCCGGGAAGCGCTCCGCGCTGGGGGTGTCTTCCTCCGCTTCGAGTGAGACGTCCGGGAAGTGCTGGAGCAACGGGCCCAGGAGCGCCTCCTGGGTCGCGATGTCGGCTGCCGTCAACGCCTGCTTCGCCGGCGTGGTCTCGCCGCTCTTGGGCTCGTTCTGGACCCGACCCTCGAGCTTGCGGGCGACCGCGGCCGCCTGGCGAAGAGCGGGGGTCAGGGCATCCACGAACGCACTGGCCTCGGGCACACCCGACATGGAGACTCCGAAATGCGAACGCGTTGCCTGCAGCGAGAATCGTAGGTTGACCTACGCTAGTCGTCCATGACCTCCGATCGATTCGCGATCGCCGCTCGTCGCCCATGACTTCCTTTCTTGCACACCTGGTCGTCTCCGCGGCCCTGCTCCTGCTCGTGGCTGCGCTGGTACCGGGAATCCGGGTCGGCGGCGCGATCTCCGCGCTCCTGGCGGCGCTGGTCCTGGGATTCGTGAACGCGCTCGTGAAGCCCCTCGCCATATTGCTCACCCTCCCCCTCACGCTGGTCACGTTCGGGCTCTTCCTGCTCGTGGTGAACGCTGCGATGCTCAAGCTGAGCGCGGTGATCGTGCCCGGCTTCAAGGTGAGGGGGTTCCTGCCGGCCCTGGTGGGGGCCCTGCTGCTGGCGGTGCTGAACGTGCTGGTGGAGAGCCTGGTCGGGGCGGGCTGGTAGCCGCCCCGAGGCGGGTCGCCCTCTCGGAGAGGGCGCCGTCTCAGCGGGAGCTTCCGAAACGGGGGCCAGCGAGCGACGGGCCGATGCCGATCCTCGGGGCGCACCCAGCGCAGATCGGATTCGTCTCGAGGGGTCGGATGGGCTCGTGGAGCCGGCCGCACAGGCAGCAGGTCACGAGCACGGTGGGGCGGTCCAAAGGGGCTCCTTTGCTTCTCGCGGTTGCTCGGGCGAGACGACGTTTGACGGGAGCCGATGGATATCGGTGTTTTCCACGCCTGTCCTTAGGTCGAATCCCCTCGGATTTCGTCGAGTTGCCCGCTTTGGTAGACTCAAGTCCATTAATGGGCCAGACTTCATTTTATGGCTGAAGTCGCTCCCGCCCCCGCCTCTCGGCGCGCCCGCAAGAAGGAGCGCACGCGCCGCGAGATCTACAGCGCGGCCATGCAGCTCTTTGCCGAGCGCGGCTTCGATGAGGTCACGCTCGAGCAGATCTGTGAGGCCGCAGACGTGGCGCGCGGAACCTTCTTCCTCCACTTCCCTTCCAAATCCGCGCTGCTCTTCGAGTTCCATCGCGAGATGGCGGGGGAGTTCGCTGCGAGCGCCGGGCCGCCGGGGGAGAGCGCCGTGGAGGAGCTCGGACGCCTGGTGGATCACCTGGGCCGCGGCTGGCTGGAGCGGGCACCGGTCATGACCGCCATGCTGCGGGACTTCCTGGCGACGCCCGAGTCGCTGCTCCACGCCGAGGAGCACGAGACCGACCTGCGCGAGCTGATCGAGGACATCGTGCGCCGGGGCCAGGAGCGGGGAGAGCTGCGCCGGGGCGTGCCCCCACGCCTGGCGGCGGCGGTGTTCCTGTCGACGTCGTTGGCGATCCTGTCGGGCGCGGTCTACGAGCCCGGCGAAGTCGAGCCCGCGGAGATCCGCGCCCAGTTTCTCGAGGTCCTGCTCCGGGGCCTCGTCGAGCCCGAGTCCCATCCGATGACAAGAGCGACGACAAGAGCAGCAACGAGAGCGTAAAGGAGATCCCGATGAGCCCCCGCATGCGCTTCGGCGCGTTCATTGCGCCGTTCCACCCCGTGAACGAGAACCCGGATCTCGCCATGCGGCGCGACTTCGAGCTGGTCGAGCACCTGGAGCGGCTGGGCTACGAGGAGGCGTGGATCGGCGAGCACCACTCGGCGGGCTTCGAGATCATCGCGTCGCCGGAGGTCTTCATTGCCGCCGCCGCCGAGCGGACCCGGCACATCAAGCTGGGAACCGGCGTCTCTTCCCTGCCGTATCACCACCCCCTGATCCTGGCCGACCGCATCAATCAGCTCGACCACCAGACCCGGGGTCGGGTGATGTTCGGCGTCGGGCCCGGCGCGCTGCCGTCGGACGCGTTCATGATGGGGATCGACGTACTGCGCCAGCGCGACATGATGGACGAGGCGCTCGGCGTGCTCGCGCCGCTGCTGCGCGGCGAGATCGTGAGTCACGAGACCGATTGGTTCAAGCTGGTCGACGCGCGCCTCCAGCTTCGGCCCTACACCGAGCCCCACGTGGAGATCGCGGTGGCGTCCCAGATCTCGCCGTCGGGCGCCCGGGCGGCGGGCAAGCACGGCGTGTCGCTGCTCTCGATCGGCGCCACCACGAGTGGCGGCTTCAACGCGCTCGCCACCAACTGGGGAATCTGCACGGACAAGGCCCAGGAGCACGGGCAGACGGTGGACCGCGCGGGATGGCGCCTGGTGGGACCGATCCACATCGCCGAGACGCGCGAGAAGGCCCGCGAGAACGTGCGCTTCGGCCTGAAGGAGTGGCTCCGCTACTTCCAGGAGGTGGCGGCGCTCCCCCTCGCCCCTCCGGGCAGCGTCGACGACGCCATCGACGCCCTGAACAACTCGGGCTTCGCGGTGATCGGCGACGTCGACGACGCCGTGGCCCAGATGGACAAGCTCGTGGACCAGTCCGGCGGCTTCGGCTGCTTCCTGCACATGGCCCACAACTGGGCGGACTGGGAGGCCACGCTGGAGAGCTACGAGCTCTTCGCGCGCTACGTGGCGCCGCGCTTCCAGCAGACGAACACCGGGCGCGAGGACAGCATGACCTGGGCCGCGGAGAACCGGCCCACGTTCATCGGCGCCATGACCCAGGCCATCGGCAACGAGATGCAGAAACACAACCGGGAGCAGGTGGCCAAGAAGGAAAAGGAGAAGGGCGAGGCGGCGTAGCGCCGCCCGCGCCCTGGCATCACTCTGGGCATGAGCACCATTCTGGGCATCCGGTAGGGCATGGGGAAGCAGGTCGTCGTCGTCGGGGGAAGCGTCGCAGGCCTGGGGGTTGGTCTCGCCCTCTCGAGCCTCGGCCACCGGGTCACGATCCTCGAGCGCGACGCCACACCGCTGCCGCCGAGCCCGATCGAGGCCTTCGAGACCTGGGACCGCCGGGGCTCGCCCCAGACCCGCCACTCCCACGCGTTTCTGGCGCGGCTCCACAACCTGATCCTCGACCGGGCGCCGGATCTGTACGCGAGCCTGCGAGAGCACGGGGCGGAGCCCCTGCGCTTCACCGACATGGCCCGTCAACACTTTTCGGATTCGGAGCTGCTGCCCGAGGACGAGGAGATCACGCTGCTGGCCTGCCGCCGCATCACCTTCGAGTGGGTGTTGCGCCGGCACGTGCTCGACAGCGGAAGGGTGAAGTTCCTCGACGGCGTGGACGTGCAGGGCCTCGAGGCGGAGTCGGGCAGCGGGGGGCCGCCCCTCGTCACCGGCGTGCGCGTCCGTCGCGGCGACGAACACACGAGCCTCTCCGCGGATCTCGTGGTGGACGCCTCCGGGCGCCGCTCGCGGCTCCCCCACTGGCTCGAGGCGATCGGCGGACGGCCGCTGCGCGAGGACTCGGAGCCCTGCGGCATCTTCTACAGCTCGCGCTTCTACCGGCTCCTCGACGGGGTCGAGCCCCCGGTCATGGAAGGCGCCATCGGCGCCGACCTCGGCTACATGAAGTACGCCGTCTTTCCGGGCGACTCGCGCATCTTCTCGGTGACGCTGGCCGCCTCACCCGACGACGACACGCTGCGCTCGGTTCTGCGCGTGCGCGCCTTCGAGGCCGCCGCCCGGGAGTTCCCGGCGGTGCGGCCCTGGATCGATCCCGCCGTCTCCGAGCCCATCACCGAGGTGCATGGGATGGGCATGCTCCAGAATTCCCGCCGCCACTTCGTGGACGACGGGGAGCCGCTGGCGCTGGGCCTCTTCCCGATCGGCGACGCACTCATCCACACGAACCCCATCACCGGGCGGGGCTGCACGCTGGCCTGGGTGGGCGCCTTCCTGTTGGCCGACGCCCTGGACCGCGAGCCGGACGACCTGCGCGCCTTCGCGCTGGCGCTTCACGAGGACGTCGAGCGCGAGATCACGCCCTGGTACGACGCGGCGCTGATGCAGGACCGGGACGCGATCGAGGTCGAGGCACTGCAGCGCCAGGGCGTCGACCCCTTCGCCACCCAACGCGAAGACGGAACGGCGAACCCCCGCGCCTTCATGCGCTCGGTCATCCGCGAGGGCCTGGTGCCCGGGCTGCGCGAGGACCTGGTGCTGCTGCGCGCGTTCATGCGGGTGTTCAACCTGCTCGAATCGCCCACCGACCTGATGCGCGACCCGGTCCTCATGCAGCGGATCCTCGCCGCATACCGCCGGCGCGAGGAGCGCGAGCCGCAGGTGCTCGGCCCCTCGCGATCCGAGATGATGGAGCTGCTGGCCCGCGCCGCCTGAGCTCCACTTTTCAACCAACGTCCCCTATCCTCGGCGCCCGTGATCGATTGCGCGCGTCGCCTCGCGCCGCTGGCCTTGCTGGCGGGGATCTCCCCGGGTTGCGGGTCGGAGCCGGCCGAGGGCGTCTCCCCGGCGGCGGTGAATGTGGTGCTGATCGTGGCCGATACCGTCCGGGCGGATCACCTGGGCGTCTACGGCTACGAACGCCCCACCTCGCCCCGGATCGACGCATTCGCGGGATCGGCCACCCTCTACACTCGCGCCTTCGCCTCCGCCCCGTGGACGCTCCCCACCCACGCCTCGCTCTTCACCGGGCTCGATCCATCGCAGCACGGCGCGGTTTCGTTCGCCGTCGACGAAGACGTGAGCAACGCCTACCCGCTGCCGCTGGAGCGGCTGACCCTCGCCGAAGCCCTGGCCGCGCGCGGGTTCGCGACCGCGGGCTTCGCCGCCAACACCGCGTTCCTGGCCCGGCGGCTGCAGCTCGATCAGGGCTTCCAGACCTGGGAGGTACACCGGGAGCGCGCCCGCGCGGTCAACCGGCGCGTCCTGCCCTGGCTCGAGGCGCACCGGGACGGTCCCTTCCTGCTCTTCGTGAACTACATGGACAGTCACCGGCCCTACCACGTGTCGCCCCGGGCCGACTTCGATCCGCCGCGCGACCTGCGGATCCTGGACCAGCTGCGCCAGCAGGCCATGGCCGGAGACGGCCCCGTCTCCGACGAGCTGGTCCGCGGCGTCATCGACCAGTACGACAGGGCGCTGTCCCACACGGACGCGGCGGCGGGCGAGCTACTCGACGCCCTCGAGGACATGGGCCTGTGGGACGAGTCGGTCGTGGTCGTGACCTCCGACCACGGCGAGTACTTCGGAGAGCACGGCCTCGTCGAGCACTCGAAGGACATCTACCAGGAGGCGCTCTGGATCCCGTTGGCGATCAAGTCGGCGGGGCAGCGGGCGGGGCGCCGCGTGGACGTCCCGGTCTCCTCCGCCCAGGTGACCCGCATGATCGTCGGAGAGCTCGGCCCCGAGCTCGCCGGCGAGCTCGCGCCGCTCTTCCCGCGCGGTCCCGGCGACGAGGCACCCATCGCCGAGAACCGCTACAGCCGCACCGCCGACCTGCTGAATCCGCACTGGGGCGCCCGCTTCCGGCGCGTGCGCCGCGCGCTCTTCGCTTGGCCCTACAAGTACATCCAGTCCTCGGACGGGCGACACGAGCTCTACGACCTCGAGCGCGACCCCCGTGAAGCGAGCAATCTGATCGACCGGGAGCCCGAGCGCGCGGCGCGCATGGACACCGCGCTCCGGGCGCGGATCCCGCCGGACGTGGAGAATCGCGCCGCCCCTCGGCTGAGTCCCGAGGAGCGCGAGGAGCTCCGGGAGCTGGGCTACCTGGAGTGATCGCCGCGCTCTCTACTCCACGTAGCCGAGCGCCCGGAGGCGCTCGGTCGCATCTTCGTCCGCACGCGGTGAAATCTTGGGGGCGTCCAGCTTGCGGCCACGCCGAAACTCCACGGGTACGCCGCCGGGATCCGGATCGCCATTCGCCAGGTCGAGAAGCGCGCGTGCCCCCGCACCGCCGCCCTCCCAGTCCCCGGGTGCGAGCTCATCGGGGTCGCTCGACAGGTCGTAGAAGCGCTGCTGATCCGGGACGCGACTGCCCGGCTGGAAGCGGCCCGTCCACTTGCGCCACCCCTGGAGCGCCGACCGCCACTGGACCACTTCATCGAAGGCTTCAGAGAAGATGACTCGATCCGGGTCCTGCGCCCCCGTCGCGAGGAGATCGAGACCGCGGAGCGCGCGCGGCGCCCGGGTCTCCGCGAAACCCAGGAGAGTCGGAACCACATCGACCGTCGACACCGGGTGCCTGCGCCGGCCTCCCCGAACCCCGGGGCCGCGGATCAGGAGGGGAACCCGCATCAGCCCCTCGTACACCTGATGGCCGTGGGCGAACCAGCGCTCATGCTCCATCAGGGACTCGCCGTGATCGGCGGTGAACACGACGAGCGCCTCCTCGGAGCGAGGAATCGCATCCAGCAGCCTCCCGACGTGGACGTCCATGTACGCGATCTCCTCGTCGTAGCGGTCGACGTACACCAATCCGTCCGTGACGCCCGGCTCGCGCATGTAGCGCTTCACGCGTCGAGGATCGATGTCGCGCGAGCCCTCGTGAGCGAACCTCGTCTCGGCGTCGGCGGGAGGCCGGTAGGGACCATGGGGATCGATGAAGTGAACCCACAGGAAGAGGGGCCGATCGGGATCGCGGCCGGTCTCGAGCCAGCGGATTGCGGCATCGCTGGTCTCCCGGGCACTCCTCTCGAAGTAGAGTCGCGACGACTCCCGGCGGCTCACGAAGTCGTCGTAGTGGTCGAAGCGCTCCGCCAGACCGAGGGCCTCGTCCGTCAGGACCAGGTTCGAGACGAAGGCGGCACTCTGGTAGACGTCCGGAAGGAGGTCGGGGAGGAGGGCGGTCTCGCGGGGCAGGAGCTGGTAGAAGATCCGCACCCCGTGCTCCTGGGGCAGCCTCCCGCTGAGGATGCTGACGACACTCGGAGGCGTATTCGAGTCGGTCGCGTAGGCGCGCTCGAAGATCGCGGCGCGCGCGAACCAGCGGTCGATCCGTGGGCTCGTCGGCCGCGAGTAGCCGTAGATCCCCAGGTGATCCGCGCGCAGGGTGTCGACGGTGATCAGCACCAGATCGGAAAGCGGGCCCCGGGCGCCGCGCTCACAACCTGTCGGGAACGCCAGCGTGGCGAGCCCCAGCAGAGCGAGCCCGCACAGGGCCGCCCCGTGGCGCGTGGGATTTCGTGAGCTCAGCGTTCGATCCTCTCGGAGCCTCCGGCTCAGAACTGAAAGTAGATGAACGGATTGTGTCCGGTCACCACCCAGGGCAGCACCATCGCCACGGCCCCCCCGTAGGCCAACGCGAAGCCCCAGTCGGGAAGGGACTCGACCCGGGCGAGAGGCCGCCAGCGCGCCGCGGCCACGTGCGCCCCCGCCAGGGCCAGGGCCAGGGCGGCCCACGCTGCGGACAGCGTCTCGGGCGCCTCGCTGGCCCAGCCATGGAAGCGGAACATCCCAGCCAGGAAGGTCAAGCCGCTCGCCAGGTCCGGCGAGCGGAAGACCACCCAGGCCAGCAGCACCGCGACCGACACGTACAGGTGCTGCAGCGGCCGCGGTGCGGCGTCCAGCCAGCGCCCCCCGCCCCAGCGTTCGACCGCCAGAAGCGACCCGTGCAGCGCGCCCCAGAGAACGAAGTTCCACGCAGCGCCGTGCCAGAGGCCGCAGAGCAGGAACACGATCCACAGGTTCAGGAACATGTGCGCACGAGGCACGCGGTTTCCGCCGAGCGGAACGTAGAGGTAGTCGCGGAACCAGCTCGAGAGAGAGATGTGCCAGCGGCGCCAGAACTCACGCATGCTGCGAGCGAGGTAGGGAAAGTCGAAGTTCCGGGTCAGGCGGTATCCCAGAAGACCCGCGGTCGCGAGTGCCATGTCCGTATAGCCCGAGAAGTCGCAGTAGATCTGGATGTGATACAGGCAGGCGGCGAGCCACTTGCTGGCTGGGGCGAAGCGCTCCGGCGACGCGAAGACGGGGTCCACAGCCACAGCGAGCTGATCCGCCACACACGCCTTCTTGAAGAATCCCAGCAGGAAGAGCGCCAGGCAGCGCCGAACCTCGACACTGGCGAAGCTGCGCGCTCGCTCGAGCTGGGGCAGGAACGTCGAGGCGCGCACGATGGGTCCCGCCACGAGCTGAGGGAAGAAGCTCACGAAGAGGGCGAAGTCCGCAAAGCTCCGGGTCGGAGCGAGCCGCCCGCGGTAGACGTCGACCGTATAGCTCATGGACTGGAACGTGTAGAAGCTGATCCCCACCGGCAGGACCACGTGAAGTGTCCGTGCGGGAACGGAGAGGCCGAGCCAATCGAGCAGGCCCGAGGCCGACTCCACGAAGAAGTCGAAGTACTTGAAGAAGCCCAGGGTCGTCAGGTTCGCGGCGAGCCCGAGCCAGAGCCAGAAGCGTCGGCTGAGAGGTGGCTCCGGGCTCGTCATGATGCGAACCGCGAAGAAGTTGATCGCGGTAGAGCCGAGGATCAGGAACAGGAAGCGCCAGTCCCAGGCGCTGTAGAAGATGTAGCTCGCGGCCAGGAGCAGGTGCTTGCGCAGGTCATTCCGACGCAATGCCCAGTAGGCGCTGAAGACCATGGCGAAGAACAGGAGGAAGCGCGCCTCTGTGAACAGCATCTAGCGACCGGGCGGATCCTCGAGCATTCGGGCGAAGCGGGCCGCAAACGCGCGGCTCATGACCTCGGCGCCCCGGCGGTTGAGATGGTCCCCGTCGTATCGGTGGTCCACGCGATAGAGCTCCGGGTGGCGAGCGGGGGAGTTGAAGGAGAGCAGCGGGGCAGGCAGAGAGCCGCTCCGCTCCAGCTCCCGAAGCTCGGGAGCCGCGTCGGGGATCGCCGTCACGAAGTAGACGAGCTCCGCGCCAGCGGCGCGAACCCGCTGCGCCTGGCTGCGCAGGAAGTCGAGATCGATCCGGTCTGTGAGCTCGCTGTGCACTGCGCCGCCGCGAAACCGGCTCAGCCGGGCGACCCGCTGACGGTATGGGTCGAGTGCGTGGAGAAAGCGCGAGCGAGCCTCCTCCGCGTGCGGGCTCGGCCACTCGTCCAGCGAGGCGAAGCCCCGCTCCGCTGCGATCCGCTGGGCCGGCACCGGTGGATCCACGCGGACGGACAGGGAACGGGCGCCCTGGCCCAGACTGGTGAAATGCCAGAAGCCGTGCTGCAGATGGACCCAGCCGCGCCAGATCCTGTGCGCGAGCGGCTCGGTCCGACCGCCCAGGCTGCGCAGGACCGCCGCGGTCTGACGGAGCGTGTGCCAGTGCACCATGCGGTCGGTGAAGTGGTTGCGCGGATCGGCCACGCCGTCGAGGTGCCAGTAGCGAAGCTCGACGAAGACCCACGTGAGGCGGCGGGGGCGCATGTCCAGCACGTCTTCGAGGAGCGCATCCGCTTCGTAGCCGTTCATCCCCTCGGTTCCGAAGCTGAACGAACGGAGCGGGTGGCCCCGTCGCTGGAGCTCCGCATCGATCACGGCGGGAGCCAGGGAGCGCCTCACCTGACTCGAGCCGAAGAAGAGCACCTCGAACTCGTCTCGATGGGCGGCAAAATACCGGACGCGCGCCGCTAGATCCGAGCTCTCGGACCAGGGGACCCACGCGCGGAGCCCGCTGGCTACGCCCATGAAGGCGAGGAGAGCCAGGACAGCCAGAACGGAGTGACGCGGCAAGGGGTAGACGTTTCTCTTCATCGCCTCGTTCCCTGCTCCGGCGTCAGAATCAGCCAGGGTCCGTACCGGCTCACGACTTGCTTGTAGCGTGAGATCAGATACCGGGTCAGTTCTGGTTGCGACTGGCGGAACTTGTTGTCCTTGGAGAACGAACCCCGGCGGATGACAATCGCTGCCGGAGGGTTCTGCTCGACATTTCTCATGTTGCGCAGCCGCCATTCCTCGTCTTCGAAGACTCCTTCCGGGTAGCCGACCACGATGCCGCTCAACAGCCGCTCCGAGAAGTAGTGCAGCTGTGGATAGGAAGGCAGGGCGCGGCCCTGACGAAGCCTTGCGGCGAGAGCCCGATCGCCAGCACGCCGACCGCCGCCATCAGACGGAGTTGCTCGCCGCCTCTCGAGCGGCGCAGGAAACCTCCCAGCCCGCCGATCAGGGTGCAGGCCACGCTGGTGACGAAGAACATGGCTTGTCCGACGAAGAGCCCCGATTGGACCGATCGGATCGAAAAGGGATCCGTCCAGTCGAAGAAGCGGACGGGAAGTGCCCAGTTCTCGGCATACCCCGTGCTACTAGCGAAGGTCGCCACGAAGTAGTCCCGGACCGCCCCCGTTCCACCAGCCATCGCCAGCACGGCCAACCAGATCAGGAGGGGAGCGGCCAGGCCGCCGAAGAAGCAAGGCGCCCGGCCCACCAGCCAGCGTTTCAGGTGCCAGCTCTCTGCCACCAGAAGGCTGGGTAGGAAGATCGCGAAGACCAGGCCGAGGTCGTGACGGAACAGCCCGCCCACGCCCGCGATCAGGCCCCCGATCAGCAACCACCGGCTGCGTTCGCGCCCGCCATCCAGGTAGCGGTGATAGCTGTAGAGCACGGCTACGGGGAACAGCCAGTAGGACCACTTGTAGAAGCGGGCCAGCAGCAACAGACCAGCCAGAGGCACGATCCAGCCAGCGATCGGGGAGACCCATCTGCGAGCGATTCTGTGCATCAGGAACAGTGCCGTCCCGTAGCCCAGGCTGCAGAGCGCAACCTCGCCGATCAGGCTTCCGGCCAGCCACAGGGCGAGAGCGCTCGCGCAGCCGACCAGAGGTCCGTAGAACAACAAGAGATCGACGCCCGGGAAGCGCCCGAGCAGGATCTGGCGACCCATGCCCAGCTGCCAGCCGTAATCGGTGTCGATCAGAAAGCGAAACAGATCCGGCGCGAACCACAGGAGCGAAAATGTCGTGGCCCCGAAGACCAGACATCCCTGCGCGATGCCGCGAGCTGCACCGCGCTGGTGCTCGGTCTCTGTGTGCTCGTCAGTCATCTACTCTTCGTGTGGGTCACGGGTTCTGGTGCGGGAGGGGGGGACTCGAACCCCCGCCGATCGCTCCGCCACAGGAACCTAGATCCTGCGCGTCACCCGTTCCGCCACTCCCGCGGGCGTGTCCCGGAAAATCAGCGCGGTTCCCAGTCCGTACGGCGGTCCGCAATGGGCCTGATCTCGCGCTCGATTCCCGTTTGACAGAAGAGGGTTTTATCGACTGCAGTGCCCGCTGCGTCATCAGCCACGTCCGGATCTCGTCGATGACGGTCGCAGGGCGGCGAGCCTGGCCAGGCGCTACTCGGGGCTCGCCCGCCTTGCCTCCTCCTCGATCGTGTGGAGCTGCCCTATCCGGTCGAGGATCTCGCTGGCTGTGGCGGACGATGCGGAAGGAGCGCTCCACCACGTCGAGTGTATCAGGCGGTCGGTGAAGTGGTTGCGCGGATCGGCCACGCCAGGGGACCCACGCGCGGAGCCCGCTGGCTACGACCACGAAGGCGAGGAGAGCCAGGACAGCCAGAACGAAGAGACGCGGCAGCGTGCTCTCCCGATGGACGGCCCCTTGATCCTAGCGCTACACATTGGTCCGCGGTGATGGTGCTACTCGTCGCCCTAGTCGTCCTCGGAACACTGCTGCTCGCCCTGCCCGGCGTCCTGGCTGCCTGGATCCTATCGCCCGACGCCGTTGACTACGTGGGGATCGCGCACAACTGGCTCGAGGGCCGGGGCTTCGTGGTCCCGATCCTCTACTCGTACTACCTGCCGGATCTCTCGCCTCCGGCGCCGGCGACCGCGGTTCGCTCGCCGGTCCTGTCGGTGCTCTTCGCGCTGCCGCTCTCCCTGGGTGCCGATCTCACGACCCTGGCTATCGCGCACGTCGTCTGGGCGAGCCTGATCGGGGCGGCCGGGCTTCTCGTCGCGCGGCGCTGGATGCCGCTGCCAGCGGCGTTCGCCTTCGCGGTGCTCCTTGCGTGGTCCTTCGGCTGGGTGCTGATGGCCCAGCAGATGCTCACCGAGGCGACCTCCGTGGCGATGCTCCTCCTGCTGGTGGCACTCTCGAGGCGCGCGATCGACTCGATTCCATGGGCTGTGGGCCTCGCCGCGGTCGCCGTTCTCGCCTGGCTCACGCGCCCCAATCTGGGACTCGTTGTCGCCGCGATCGCGCTCGCTGCCGCCGTCGACCTGGGGCCGCGGACCGCGCTGCGGCGGCGACCTCTCTGGGTGTATCTGGGCTCCTTCGTCCTCCTGCAGCAGCTGACCAGCCTCGCCATCCGCGCTTCTACGGGGGTCCCCGTCTACGAGCACTACGGGGTGATGGCGGAGACGCTGAGCTCAGAGGATCAGTGGCGCTACCAGACCGTCTACATCGGCTGGGCCTCCTTCCTGGTAGAGCACTGGCGCGAAGTGCTGGTCGACATTCAGGACAACGCGATTCGCAGCTACCGGATCCTCTTTGTCTCGACCGTCTACCACAACGTGGGGTGGTTCGCGCTCCCGGCAGTGGCCCACGGACTCCTCGCCGGTGGTGCTGGCTCCTTCGAGAGGCGCTTCCTCGCCTTCTGCACGCTGGGCTTCGTCGCGGCCGGCGCGCTCAGCTATGGCGGCTACGACCCCCTGCGCTACCCGCTCCCCGCGGTGGTGTGCGTCTGGTTGCTCACGGCGGGGCTGCTCGCGAACGCGGGAGAGCGGCTGGCGGCCCGCACTGCCGGAGACGCGGCGACCCGGAAGCGGATCGCCGGTGCCGTGCCCGTCGTGGTGGCGCTCCTCATGTTCGCTGGCGGCGCGGCCGCGTCGGTCGACTGGGCCGCCCGCAGCTGGAGCTCCTTTCGGAAACACGGCACGATCCATCAGGGCCTCACCGGATCGGGACAGGCCAAGGACGAGTGGAGCACTGTAGCGCGCCGCTTCTGTCCGCTGATTGACGACGACGCGCTTGTCGCCGCCCACGACCCCTGGACGCTCTACCTCTTCTGCGGGAACGCGGGGTATCCCCTGCCGCCGGATCTGGAGACGCTCGAATGGGTCAACCGATATCTCGACGACCGTGCGCCGAGCTTCATCGTCGTGGACGGAAGCGACGAGTACACTGCGCTCGTGCGCTCGCCGCGTCTCCGCGAGATCGCACGAGAGGGTCGTTACGTGCTCTACGAGCTCTCGGGCTCGCCCGGGCGA
>JAPUKG010000191.1 GCA_027295775.1 Pseudomonadota bacterium | reverse complement strand
GCCGAAGTGTGATCCGCGCGCCCTGGGAGGGGTGCGAAGGAGCCTCGATGCACCGGCTGCTGATCGCCCTCGTCCTCTCCCTGGCCGCCTCTCCGGCGCTGGCGGGGGACTTCTTCGTGACGGGCGGCCTGGGCAGCTCCTGGGCCACCGGTAGCGCCGGCGGCGTGAACCTGTTTCCGGACACGTTCGGCGGCGCGCCCTTCGAGAACACAGGCAGCGACGGGGACGAGGCGCCCACCTACGGCGGTTCCCTGGGCTTCCAGTGGCGCATGCACGAGGTGATCCCCTGGTGGGACTGGGTCCCGCGTTGGGCCGTGCGACTCGCGTTCGAGACCGACGGCTTCACGCCCGCCACGCCCTACAGCGTCAGCTTCGACGCCCTGACCACGATGGCGAACGTCTCCCTCGATCTTCCGGTGCATCCGCCCGTGGCGATGCTGTTCGGCCGCGTTCCGATCCTCGAGCCCGCTCGCATCTACGGCAGCGTCGGTCTGGGCGCCGCCAACATCGAGTTTGCCACCGGCGACACCATCGTCGCGGGCGACTTCGACGATTGGGGCTTTGCCTGGCAGGCGGGCGCGGGCATCGGCTATGGCGTGAGCCAGCACGTGGACCTGATGGCGGGCTACCGCCGAGTGGATCTGGGCAAGGTGAAGGTGAAGCTCCAAGACGTCGGCGCCCTCGCCGTCCCCACCTTCCGAGGCACCCACGAGATGGATCTGCACGCCAACGCGCTCGTCATGCAGGTCCGCATCAAGTTCCTCTCGATCGACTGGCCAGGCGGCCTCAAGCTCTAAGTGTCTGCGGCTCGGTAGGCTTCCTCCCTGGGAGCGGGTGGGGGTCGTCGCGCGGTCCGGGGCCGCTACGCTTTCGCCCATGAGGGGGATTGGGGGTCTCGCCGCCGCGCTGCTTCTCCTCTCCGGGGCAGCGGCACACGGCCAGGACGAAGAGCGCACGATCGAGCTCCGTTTCAAGGACGCGGAGCTCGCCGAGGTCGTGGAGGCCGTCGGCCGGGCGACCGGGACGCGCTTCATCTTCGACGAGACCCTGCGCGGCTCCGTCACCATCGTGATTGCCCACCGGGTCACCCCGGGCGAGGCCCTCGAGATCCTGCACGCCACCCTCCTGCTCAAGGGCTTCGCCGCGCTGCCCGCGCCCGGCGGCGGCTTCAAGATCCTGCAGATCAGGGCGGGCGCGGGTGGCGTTCCCTGGGTGGAGCGGAGCCCGGACCCCGAGGCGGAGGCCCCCATCACCACCCTGGTGCAGCTGCACGCGACCTCGCCCGCCAAGGCGGTCTCGACGCTGGCGCCCTTTCTCGGCCGGGGCACGCTGGCGGTTCCCCATGCGCCCACGTCGAGCGTGATCGTCTCGGGGCCCGAGCGCCGGGTGGCGCGCGTGCTCGGCCTGCTGCGGGCGCTGGACGAGGCGGCGCGCGAGGAGCTGGTGGTGCGCAGGCTGCGCTACAGCTCCGCGGACAAGATGGCGGAGATATTGCGCACCGTCTACGGAGAGCCGGTGGGAGACCGGCCTCGCCTCGAGATCTGGCCGGATGCGCGCTCCAACACGCTGATCGTGCGCGCGGCATCCGAACGCATGGGCGAGATCCGCGCCCACATCGACCGTCTGGATCGGCCCCCCAGCGGGGGCGGCGCACTGCGCGTGATTCGGCTGATGAACCGCGACGCCGAGGCGCTGGCGCAGATCCTGAACTCGTTGGCCACGGCGCCCGTCGCCAGCCTGTCGGCCGGACGGGGCGGGGCCGCCCACGGGCTCTCGGGCCGGAGCTATACCGTGGTGGCCGACGTACCCACGCGCTCCCTGGTGGTGCGCGCGTCGCCGGAGACCCACGATGCGATCCGGCGCGTCGTCGAGGGGCTCGACGTGCCGCTGCCCCGGGTGAGCGTGGACATCGTGATCTTCGAGGTGTCCCTGGAG
This sequence comes from Pseudomonadota bacterium, assembly GCA_027295775.1. Lineage (GTDB taxonomy): Bacteria > Myxococcota_A > UBA9160 > UBA9160 > UBA4427 > JAPUKG01. The sequence goes on along the minus strand of JAPUKG010000191.1, from coordinate 1,337 downwards.
GAGGGCCTGGAGGTCGGCTTCGACGCGCTGCTGCGAGGGGGCACCTCGGCTGGGAGCGGGACCGTGGCCGGGCAGATCTTCTCCAACCCGAGCGGCGGGGGTCTGCGCGCCCCGGGCGAGGACACCGCCGAGACCCTGATCGGCCGCGTCACTCGCGAGCCCCTGCTGATTCCGATCGTGAACCAGGACGCCACCCCGGTCGACGTGGTGATCACGGCGGACGAGCGGGAGGTGACGTCACGGGTCGTGATGCGGCCCCACCTCCGCATGATCAGCGGCGAGGAGCAGCGGATCAGCGTCGGCAACAACATCCCAGTGCCGGTGGCGAGCTCGAGCGGTGCGGGCAACCCGTTTCAGACGAGGCAGGACATCCAGCGTCAGGACGTCGGGATCACGCTGCGCATCCGCCCGACCCTGGGACAGGCCGGCGCGGTCGAGCTGGAGCTGGACGTCGACATCACCCGCGTGGTGGACTCGATCGCCGGTCCGGTCGAGGAGGTCGGCCCCACGATCCAGCAGCGCCGGCTCGAGGCCACCGTCTCCCTCGAGGCCGGCGAGGTGGCCATGCTGGGCATGCTGGACGCGCCCCAGACGGTGGAGGTGGTGGACGGAACGCCGTGGCTGAAGGACCTGCCCGGAATCGGCTTCCTGTTTCGCAACAAGCGCGAGCTGACGCGCAAGCGGCGCCTCGTCATCGCCGTCCAGGCCGAGATCCTGCGATCGTTCGAGGAGGACATGGCCGAGACCATCCGCCGCCGGATCGCGTTCGAGCGCGCCCAGACCCGACTCGGCGGACTGGGCGTCGACCCCAACGTGCCGTACGCGCTCCTGGTCAGCACGCGCACCGTCGAGTCCGACGCGGAGGCGATCGCCGAGAGCCTGGCACTCCAGGGCCGCGAGTCCCAGGTCGTGGCCTGGGACTACGACGGAGAGTCGCGCTACGACGTGTACCTGACCGGCTTCTCGGGCCTGCCGAGCGCGGCGTCGCTGGCCATGCAGCTTCGGGACGAGGGCTGGACGCCCGAGCTCGTGGTCGTGCCGAGCGAAGATCTCTAGTTGGCCGCGTCCGTGGAGCGCGACGTCACCCAGGCGCAGTTGGCGAAGCTGTCGGCGGCGACCCTCCAGCACACTCCGGGTCAGCGCTACACCGTGGGCGACCGTCTGGAGGAGCGCGCCGCCGCCCATCCCCAGCGCCCCTTCCTGTTCTACGAGGATCGCGTCGTCTCCTACGGCGAGCTCAACGCCGGGGCCAACCGCGTCGCCCACTGGGCGAGGGGCGAAGCGCTGGGCACCGGCGACGTGGTGGCGCTGATGATGGAGAACCGCCCAGAGTTCCT
>JAPUKG010000190.1 GCA_027295775.1 Pseudomonadota bacterium | reverse complement strand
CTTACCGCTTGACCCCAGCCTTCTGAACTTCGCGGGGCTGCGCCCCGCTGCGCGGTCGCGTCTCGACCCCGAGATCTCAACGACTGCCGTGCACGCTCCCTTGCCGCATCGGGCCCAGTCTGGGCAAGCATGGCCCCCCGTTGCCTCCGGGGCACTGACCCGCGACGAAAGGCTGTTTCGGTCCATGGCGCGAAGCGCTTCCCGTAGGGGGTGGGTGGGGGTCGCCGCGCGCAGGGCCTCATGGCCCTGACCGGAACCATTCCGCAACCCCCAAGACATTTACAGCACCCCCTGTGCTCACCACCCAGAGTCTTGTGGTTCTGCACGGCGCCCACATCCGCTTCAAGCCACGCTTTGCCACCGGAGGAGAGGCCTCGGAGCGCGACGACCTCCACCCGCCCCCAGGAGAAAACTCCACGAGAAAGAAGACTGGCGCTATCGTAGTCGGTCCCATGAAGGCCATCGTCGTCGTCGGAGCTTCCCTCGCCGGCCTCCGCGGCGCCGAGGCGCTGCGTCAGCAGGGCTTCGATGGCACGCTCACGATGATCGGGGCGGAGCCGCACCTCCCTTACGACCGGCCTCCCCTCTCGAAGGAGGTGCTGCGAGGAACCTGGGAGCCCGAGCAGGCTTCGCTGGTGCGGGGCGACAACATCGACAAGCTCGAGCTCGATCTGCGGCTCGGCCGGCGGGCGACCTCGCTCGACACGGGCAGGCGGCGCGTCGAGCTGGACGATGGCAGCGCCGTCTCGTACGACGGGCTTCTGATCGCGACCGGCGCCACGCCGCGGCGGCTGCCCGGAACCGACGGGATGGAGGGTGTGCACACGCTGCGCACACTGGACGACTGCCTCGCGATCCGGGCGGGCCTGGAGCGGGGGCCGCGCGTCGCCGTAGTCGGAGCCGGGTTCATCGGGGCCGAGGTGGCGGCGACCTGCCGCCAGCGCGGGCTCGACGTGACGATGATCGAGATGCTGCCCGTTCCCCTCGAGCCCGCGGTCGGCGCGGACGTGGGCGAGGCCCTGGCCGCGGTGCACCGCGACGAGGGCGTGGACCTCCGCCTGGGTGTGGGTGTGGACGCGATCGAGGGCGACGGGCGGGTCGAGGCGGTCCGCCTGAGCGACGGCAGCCGGGTCGAGGCGGACCTGGTGGTGGTGGGCGTCGGCGTGGCACCCGAGACGGGCTGGCTCGAGGGCTCGGGGGTGAAGGTGGACGACGGCGTCGCGTGCGATGCGCGCTGCGCCACGTCGGTCCCCGGTGTGGTCGCCGCTGGAGACGTGGCGAGCTGGCACAACCGGACCTTCGACGAGACCATGCGCGTGGAACACTGGAGCAATGCCGCCGAGCAGGCGCGGGCCGCCACCTCCACCCTGTTGGCGGGCGACGGCGGCGGCGACCCCTTCGAGTCCGTGCCCTTCTTCTGGTCCGATCAGTACGACCTCAAGATCCAGTCCGCGGGTCGGCTGGCCGGCGCCGATGCGTCGCGGATCGTCTCGGGCTCGCTCGAAACGCGCCGCTTCCTCAAGCTGTACGGGCGCGGCGGCCGGCTGGTCGGCGCGCTGGCCGTGAACGAGCCGCGTCGCCTGATGGTGATGCGGCGCCAGATCCGCGCGCTGCCAGACTTCGACGAAGCCGTGGCGGCGGCCAGCGACGACGGGAGCGCCTAGGCATGGTCACCATCGGCATGAACTACACCGTGATCGCCGGCAAGGAGCAGGTCTTCGAGGACGCCTGTGCCCGGGTCATCGAGACCATGGGGGGCATCGAGGGCCACGACACCTCCCAGCTCTTCAAGCAGGTGAGCGCCGACGCGCCGCTCTACCTGATCGTGTCGCGCTGGCAGAGCGAGGACGCGTTCGACGCCTTCATCGCCTCGGATGCCTTCAAGAAGGTGACGGACTGGGGCAAGAAGAACATCCTCGCGAGTCGCCCGCGCCACACCACATACCAGGAGAGCTAGCCGGCTACCAGGCCCCCTCGGCCGCGCCCTTCACGGTCTCCCGGCGGAGCTCCTTGAAGCTCTTTCTCGCGCGCTGCTGGATGGCCTTGCGCAGGTTCTCCGCGAGCTGCTCCATTTCACCGACGGAGTTCAGGAACCTGGCCACGTCGAGCACGACCAAGGCGTACAGGGTGCCGTTCCGAGAGATCCAGGTCTCCCTCAGCTCGGTGCCGGCAAGGGTGAAGTCGGTGACCTGCCTGCTGACGTCCACCCGGTGCTGCTCGTCCGTGGCCGCGTGCCCGAACTCCTCGCCTCCGGTGGTGGTGGCGGCGTAGTCCTTCAGCATGGCGATCACCCGGACCTCGAGGGTACCCGCGATCTCGGTCCGACCGCGCGCCACGGCGGTGGTGCGCGCGAGCGCGATGTTGCGGGTCCCGCCCATGGAGCCAACGCCGCAGATCCAATCGGGATCGTCGTCGTCTCGCTCGATGGCGCCGCAGCCGTGGACGACCCACCCGGGTGCGCCGGCGAACTCGTCGGGCATGACGTCCGCGGGCTGCGTCACCTCGGGCGTGTTGCTGCACGCGCCGAGCGCGAACGCTGCGATCAGGAGGAGCCCGAGCAGGGCCCGCGAGAACTGGTCAGCGCTCACGCGTCTTCGCCCCGAAGCCGCTCCACCTTGCGGCGCAGGCGGTCGAGGAGCTCCTCGAAGGAGTGGGTGCGCAGCAGGCTCTTGAACTGCTCCCCGTAGTTGCGCGTGAGGCTCACCCCCTCGACGACGATGTCGGTCGCCAGCCAGCGCTCGTCTCTCCGCTTCATGGCGTACGCGACGTAGAAGTCCTCGTTCTCGGTGCGGACCACCGTGTGCACGATGATCTCCTCGCCCGACACCTCCTCCTTGCCGTAGCCGAAGCGCGGGTCGCGGAAGAAGAGGAGCTTCTGGAGATAGGCGCGGACAATGAACTCGTCGAAGAGCTCGAGGAACTCCGCCTGCTGCTCCGGCGGGCGCGCGTCGAGATCGTCGCCCATGGCACGGCGGCCCATGGCACCGGTGTCGAACAGGTCCCGGGCCGCCTCGCGCAGGGCGTCCAGCTTCTCCTCCCGGGTCCCGTCTCCGGCGACCACCCGCTCCGCGCGCACCAGGGTGGCCCGGACCGCCTCGGTCGGGCTCTCGGCGGCCGACGCCGCCAGCAGCGCGATGGCCGAGACCAGGAGGGCGAGTGCGCTGCGTCGACGGCTCAATCGCACAGCCCCCGGCCCGTCCCGTGCGTGAACACGCGCTCCTCGATCCGCGTTTCTGCCACAGCGTCCCACCTCTCCCGGAGCTCTAGGCGGACGACAGGTACACAACAGCACAGAGCCGCAGCTCGGTCTCCGACAGGGTCCAGCCGCCCAGCCGCACCACCCGGTCGCAGCGGAAGTCGTCGCGGTGAAGCGCTGTCCACGGCGCATCGCCCCCCGCCCCGCCGAATCCGGTCCGGTCCAGCAGGAGCTCGACCGAGGCCTCCTGCGGACGGAGGCGGAGATAGGCGGCGCCCAGGGCGAGTGCGCTCTCCCGGCTCCGCAGGATCCGCTCGATCTGCCTCAGCGGCGCCTCGGGAGTGTGCGCGGCTCCAGCCGCACGAGTACGAGCGCGAGCGGCGACCGGGGCGCCCACGAAAGCCATGAGCGCCGCACGCGCGAGCACGCCGAGGGCCGCTCGCCGACTGAGGGAGGCGTTCCGCATCAGACCAGGAGCTCCTTCAGATGATCGGACAGCCGGAACGCAAGCGCCAGGATCGTGAGGGTGGGGTTGTTGGTGCCGTAGGTCGGAAAGACCGAGCTTCCGGCTACGAACAGGTTCGCGAGACCGTGCACTCGGCAGCGCGAGTCGACGACTCCCTGCTTCGGATCCGGGTGCATGCGGGTCGTTCCCATGTGATGGTAGGAGCCCCTCGGGTCCAGGCCTGCGAAGCCCTCCTCTGGGAAGGCGACGCGCAGCCTGCCGAGCCCCGACACCGCGACCTGTCGCGCCAGAACGTCGAGCGTTCGCCGAACACTTGCGGAGTCGAAGCTGCCCAGGCGCCAGTCGAGCACGACGCGCCGCTGTCCGAATGCGTCCACGGGATCCCCAAGCCGCACTCGGCTCTCGGGGTTCGGGGCCTGCTCGGCAATGACGGAGAGAGAGTGGAAGCGCCCCGGCGCGACCAGGGGGTCTCCCACAGCGGCATCGACGTCGGCTGCGACGGCGCGAACGTCCCGGTCGAGAGCATCGGCGGCGGCGTTCGCTGCGACCGTCCGCCGCGGCTCGACTCGGCAGTTCAGGAGCCGATGCCTGCGCTGCTCCTCTTCGGAGAGCGCCAGGTAGCCGCGCACCTGGCCCGCCGCGTGTCGGCGTCCGAGGTAGAAGCCAGCGCTCG
>JAPUKG010000019.1 GCA_027295775.1 Pseudomonadota bacterium | reverse complement strand
TGCGGACCTTGATCTTCGTGCCGTAGACGGGCCGCTCGGTGTCGTGGGGGAGGGCGGGGGCCGCGGGCAGCAGCCAGGCGAGGCCGAGCACCACGGCCAGCAGGCCACGCGTCGGGCACTTGCGGGACACGCTGGGGAACGAGCCCGTTCGGAGCGGCATCAATCCAACCTCTGGAACTCGGTCTGGTTCTCGGGAAGCGGGGCGCGCGTTGCCGCCCGAGTCTCGACCATCGCGGGACGCGCAGGAGCGATTGGGCCTAGACACGCTATATACTGACCGCCCGGTAGATTCGCGTCAAGGCAGCCCCCCGGCTGCACCACGCCGCGAATCCGCAACCACCAGAATCCGCGACCGCCAGAATCCGCGACCGCCGGTTCGGGCGTAAGATCGGGAGTTAGAGGGAGTCACTTGCGCAACGACGACGACCGCGGCGCCCCCACGCCGGTCGCTGACCGCCGCCGCGCCCTCCAGCTGCTGTTGAGCGGATCCGCGGTGGGCGTAGCCGCCCTGGTCGGCTGGCCGGTAGCCCGCTACGTGCAGCCGGCGCCCGAGGACGAAGCCGCCTCGGCGGTGGAGCTCCCCGACGACGAGATCGGCCTCTGGGACGCCAAGCTGATCGCGCTGCGCGGCCGGCCGGTGCTGGTGGTCAACACCGGCGACGGCTACGAGGCCATCTCGGCCGTATGCACGCACCTCGGTTGCATCGTCAAGTGGAAGAAGGGACGCCGTCAGTTCTTCTGTCCGTGCCACGGCGGTCGCTTCGACGTGGAAGGCCGCGTCCTTGGCGGGCCCGCCCCCCGGCCCCTCGCCCGGCTCGAAGTCGAGGAGCTTCCCGGCAGGATCGTTGTCCGGCTCGCCTGATACGACCCCGGCAGGATCATTGTCCGGCGCGGCGGGGTGGCTCGACCGGCGCACCGGCTGGCGCGACTTCTTCCGACGCCACTTCACCGAGGCCCGGCTGCCCGTGGGCAGCGACAGCTGGCTCTCGCTCGGCTGGGTCCTGGTCTTCGCGTTCGCCCTCCAGATCGCGACGGGCATGCTCCTGCTCCTGTACTTCGTCCCCGCGCCCGAGCAGGCGTTCGAGAGCGTGGGCCGGATCATGAGCGAAGTGCCGTACGGTTGGTTCGTCCGCCTGATCCACTCCCACGCCGCCAACTGGATGGTGCTCGGTCTCTTCGTGCACCTGTTCCACACGGCGCTGTCCGGCTCCTACAAGGCACCGCGCGAGCTTACCTGGATCACCGGCTGCCTGCTGCTGTTGATGGTCCTGGGCATGGCACTCTCCGGATACATTCTGCCCTGGAGCCAGCTCTCGTACTGGGCCACCACGGTCGTGACCGCCTCGTTCCGCTACGTGCCCTTCGTGGGCCAGGAGCTGGTCGAGTGGGTCCGGGGCGGCGAGCTCGTGGGCGCGCCGACCTTCCGCCGCGCCTTCATGGCGCACGTGGCGCTGCTGCCGGCGGGACTGGCTCTCGTCCTCGTCTTCCATCTGGCGCTCGCGCGCCGTGCGGGCCCCGCACCACCGCCCGTGCGCGGCCGTACGTCCTCCGGGACTGCGCCGGGCGCCGGAATCCCCTTCCATCCCCGCTTCGTCCTGAAGCACGGGATTCAGATCGTGCTCTTCCTGATGCTCGTGTTCGCGACGGTGTTCTTCGCTCCGCACCTGTTCTCTCCGCTGGAGAGCTTCCTGGCCGCGGATCCGTTCGACACGCCGCCCAACGTGAAGCCCGAGTGGTACCTGCTCTGGGCCTACCAGCTTCCACGCATGGTCCCGGAGCGGCTCTCGCTCGTGCTCCAAGGCGTGGCCGTTACCGGTCTCTTCGCGCTTCCCTTCCTCGACCGCGGACCGGCGCGCCATCCTCTCGACCGGCCCGCGGCCACGGCTGCGGTGCTGCTCGCACTCGTCGCGCTGGTGGTGCTCACCGTGCTGGGGTACCTCGCGTGACCCGCCGGCTCCACCCCCTCTGGGGGCTCCAGCTCGTCTGGGCGTTGCTCCTGGCGGCCGCCGCGCCCGGGGCGGCACAGCTCTTGGACCCGGAGGCCGAGAGCACATGCATCACCTGTCACGAGCAGGAGGAGGAGGAGCTCGCGGTCCCGGTCCCCGAGTGGCGGGAGAGCGTGCACGCGCTGCACGAGGTCTCCTGTGACGGCTGCCATGGCGGCGACCCGCGCGAGCAGGACGCGGATCTCTCCATGAGCGAGGAGGCCGGCTTCCTCGACAACCCGTCCTGGACCGAGATGACCGATTACTGCGGCGTCTGCCACGAGGGGATCGCCGAGAGCTACCGGCTGGGCTACCTGGGCCGCAACCTCCGCGAGGGCGTCCGGGTCGCCACTTGCGCCACCTGCCACATGGCCGACGGCCACCGGATCGTCGAGTCCCGGCCGGAGGAGATCCTCACGGCCGAGCGCTGCCCCCACTGCCTGGGCGTGGACGATCCGCAGTCGGAGCTTGCGCGCTTGCACGAGGTCCGCGCGCTGGAGCTGGCCACCGCGGCGCAGGTGCGCGCGGCCGGCGACAAGGGGATGGACGTGATGGGCCTCGACGCGGGACGCCGCGCGGCCCACGCCTCCTGGATGCTCTCGGTCCACCGCTTCCACGACGAGTTCATCGAGCCCGCGCTCCGGGTGGCCCGGGCCGAGCTGGCCGAGGTCAGGTCCACGGCCATCGAGTACGAGCGGCGAGCGGACGAGCGCCGCCGCTACGGGGCGGTCGTGCTGGGCGCCCTCGGAATGCTGCTGGTCTCCCTCGTGCTGATGCGGAGAGCGTCCAAGTGAAGCTCCTTCCCATGGTGATGATGGCGATCACCGCCGCCATGGCATTCCCGGCACTCGCCCAGGAAGCGGAGCACGACTACGTCGGTGTGGCCAAGTGCAGGACCTGTCACAAGAAGGAGCTGATGGGCAACCAGGTTGCCGCCTGGCGGGACGGTCCCCATCACCGCGCGCTCGAGACCCTCAAGAACGAGCAGTCACTGGCCATCGCCGCCGAGCGCAACCTGGGCCCGCCCCACGAGGCGGCGGAGTGCCTGTCCTGCCACGTGACGGCCCACGGCGTACCGCCGATCCGCATCGCCCACGACCTGGACGCCGAGGACGGCGTGCAGTGTGAGTCCTGCCACGGTCCCGGTCGCGACTATCGCAAGAAGAAGATCATGTCCGATCGCGAGGTGGCGGTGGCCAAGGGCCTGCGAGATCCAGCCGAGAACGAGCGGGTGTGTACGGCCTGCCACAACGAGAACAGCCCCACCTTCGACCCCGGGCGCTACGTCCTCCCGGACGGCACGACCATGGGCTTCCACTTCGGCATGGCGAAAGAGCGCATCCTCCACCCGATCCCAGAGGACGTGAAGGGCAAATTCGTCGAGCTGGAGAAGAAGCTCAAGGCGGAGGGCCGCAAGGTCCCTTGACGCCTAGCCGCCTCCGAGCAGGTTCAGGTCGGTGGTGACCGACAGGCTGTAGACGTGGACGCGCGAGCTCTGCGGAAGCGGGTCGAGACGCGGCTGGGGTGCGCGGTCCTCGTAGTGCTCGAAGCGGTAGTCGAAGTCGAAGCGCAGGCCGGGTAGGACCTGGTAGCCGATCCCCGCCTCGACGGTGAGGATACGGGCGCGGATCTCGTTCAGGCGATCGAGCACCAGGCCGGTGGTGATCTGGTTCCCATTGGGCTTCGTCCGGGGGTTGTCGCCGGCGAAGTTCACCTCGGTCCAGGTGAGGCCGGACGAGAGGCGGGTGTCCAGGGCCGGGGTGACCTGCCAGTTACCCCCGATCTGGAGGGTCTTCACGTCGGATTCCATGCCGAGGCTCGAGTCGACGAAGAAGTCGACGTCCGGGGCCAGGAAGCGAGGGTCGTCGGACCGCAGGTGCGGGAAGATCTGCTCGTCGTTGCTCTGGACGAAGGTGCCGTACAGGGAGACCGGTTCGCACGGTCGGCCGTGAAGCGTGATGCCGTACTGCCACTCGGTGCGCTCGAAGGTCTTGGTCCGGCTCTCGTCCAGGCCCACGAAGCGGATGCCGTCGTCGTTCTCGCCGCTGCGGATGTGACCGAAGGCGGAGAGCGAAGCCGGGATCGCGCCGGGCAAGGTCAGTGTGCTCCAGCCCTCGAAGTAGACCGAAGTGGTGAGATCGCGCGCGTACGCGACCTCGGGGGCCCACTCGTAGCCCAGCTCGCCCCGCAGCTGCAGCCAGCGCCGGATGCGCGTGCGCCCGCGCACGTAGATCGTGTGGTGCTGGCTCTTCTCGTCGATCACGCTCTGCTCGGGCTGGATCGTGCCCGGGGGATCGGCGTAGAGGAGCCCGCGGTCCACCCACAGGAAGTGGTAGCCGACCCCGACCAGGGAGCCGACGGCGGGGCGCACGGTGGCCTCGATGCGTCCGTCCATCTCGTCCCGACTCTTGTAGAACGGATCCACCTGGCCGGTGGTCGGGGCCACCCGCGCCATCTGATCCTCGTCGAAGCCGTTGCGCCGTCCCTGGTACTTGAAGGAGCCGTTCAAGGCCGCGCTGCGGAAGAGCGGGGCGTCGAAGGCGGCCTGGGCGGTCCAGGTGGTCACCTCCGCGTCGTCGAGATCGAGCAGCTCCTGGAGGGGCGCGCGCCGGCCGGCCTGCTCGAGGTGCGAGCCGGAGAAGCCCGCCGTGACGATCGCGCCGGCGAATCGCCGCGACAGGTCGAGCGATCCCGAGATCCGGTCCGTGTCGGGAACGAAGAAGAGGGCGCGGGAATCCGCGGCGGCGGTGAAGCCGCTTCCGATGTCGGGGTCTCGATTGCGCAGGTCCGCCAGCGTGACGACCGGCGCGTTCTCGCGGAAGGCCCGGAAGTTCACGTCGAAGGCACCGGTGAAGAGATCCCACGGCGCCACCACGCCACCCCCGCCCACCGTCGTGACGTGCTGGTCCAGCTCGCGGCGGTTGCCCCGGAAGCGGGCGGTCGCCTCGCCGCCCAGGTTCTCTCGCGTGTCGAGCAGGAAACGGTCCTGTCGGTACCCCTTGCGCGTCTGGTAGCCCGAGTACACCTGCGCCTGGGACAGGACCGGCAGCTCCCAGCCGAACGAGTCCGGCCGCAGGCGGATCTCACCGTCCACGCCGGCCCGGCGGAGGAAGAGGCGGCGGTCGGCGCCCAGCGGGTTGTCGGGATCGGTGTCGGGGTTGTAGACGGTGGCGAATCCGTCGGGATCGGTCGGGAAGAAGCCCATTGTGTCCTGCGGGAAGACGCGCAGCTCGTCGCTGCGGTACCAGAGGTAGTCCAGGTCGGCCTGCAGGCCGCGCCAGTCCACGTCGAGCTCGCCGTGCTGGTTGATCCAGTTCCAGCTCCAGCGCTCGAAGCGCCAGAGGTAGGTGTCGTCGTCGCGTGCCTGGCCCAGGTCGAAGTGGAAGAGATCCACGAACCAGGCCGGGTCGTCGCCGTCGCGCTTGTCGGTGTAGCGGTACTTGTCCAGGAACGGGGTCAGATCGTCGGTCTCGAAGGGGGGCGCATAGTCGTAGAGTCGACCGCCGAGCGTGGCTTCGCCGCGCCACTCGAGGCCGGTCTCGCCGTTCTCCGCGAAGGCGGGCGGGCCGCCGACAAGGCCCAGGAGCAGGACAGCGGCTGCCGCCGCGCTAGTGCCGGAGATGCTCATCCGTATACGACCCGTGGATGGCACCGTGACAGTCGGTGCAGCGGCGCAGGAACAGCTTCGCCTCCTGGCGGATGATGCGTTCGGTGTTGGTCTGGGGGAAGTCCCCGCTGATGGTCGTGTTGTCCAGGATCGCGCTGCCGGCGGGATCGTGGTGCCACATGTCGTTCAGCGGGTGGCAGGACAGGCAGATCGTCGGCTGGATGGTCTCCAGCAGGTTCTCGCCCACCGCGCCGTGCGGGTTGTGGCAGACCACGCAGCCGTCGACCACCGGAGGGTGCTCGAAGATCCACGGGCCCATGGTGTCCTGGTGGCACCCTGCGCAGCGCTGGTTGCGGGTGCCGTGACGCACCTGACTGTCCTCGTGGGGGTCGTGGCAGGACAGGCAGCTCATGGCGCCCTCCCAGATCGGGTGGTGCGACTGGAAGCGGATCTGGGAGGCCGTGTCCGCGTGGCACTCGAGGCAGAGCCGCGAGGCGGCATCGACGCGTTCGAACCCGGCCAGGGTGTGGCTTCGGAGGTGGCGCTTGGTGACGTCGTGCGGGTTGTGACAGTCGCTGCAGAAGACGCCGGCCCGGGAGTGCTCCCCGGTGCCCCACTGGAGGTGCGTGTTCCAGCCGGCCTCGTGGCAGGCGAGGCAATCCCCGTTGGAGGGATAGCGGATGTCCGCCGGCTCTTCGGTCTCCCCGTGCACGCTCCCGGACCCGTGGCACGTCTCACAGTCCGCGTGGTAGCCGGCGATCTTCGCGTGTCCCTGGACCTGCTCGTGACAGGTGAGGCAGTCCTCGGCCCCCACCGGCTGCGCGTTCTCGATGGCCGCCGTCCGGCGGGGGCCCAGGGGCTGCCACTGCAGCGCCGCGCAGGCCGCCAGCCCGAGCCCGAGGAAGAGCGCGGCCGTCAGTCCCGTTCGACCGGACACCCACCCCTCATGCACGCGTGCCTCGGCTGCCGTTCGATCAGAACGGCGCGCCGTTGTCTCCTCCGCAGAGCTCCTCATCGGAGCAGAACTGATCGCCCAGGAGGATGAACATCTCGTCCTGGGTGGTGACACCGCCGCGGCCCGGGCAGGCGTCGCACTCCCCGTCGCCGGCGCCCGGCGCGGTGTCGCAGAAGCCCTCGGGCTCGCGGCCGCAGAATACGCCCTTGTTCGGCCCGTCCACGCAGCTCAGGTCCAGGTCGAAGCAGCGCCCGGTGAGGGCGCCGAAGGGCGACGGCGGGGTCGTCGAGCGCCGCTTCACCACCGGGCTCGAGGGGGCGGAGCCGTTGTCGTAGACCGCACAGTAGTAGTAGGTCCGGTCGTTCGGGTCGAGC
>JAPUKG010000189.1 GCA_027295775.1 Pseudomonadota bacterium | reverse complement strand
GCGTCGTACCAGGGGAAGGCGAGCCTCTGGACCTACCTCTACCGGGCGGCGGTGAACGGATCGGTCAACGTGCTGCGCGCCAAGCGGCGCCGAGAGGCGGCGGAAAAGCAGCTTCTCGAGCAGGAGCTGCTGTCGCCGACGAGCAGCTCCCGGAGCCCGGAGTCGACGGTGCTCGAGGGAGAGATCCTGGCGGCGGTGGCGCGCGCGCTCCTCTACGTGAAGCCCCAGCACCGACGGGTGGTGGTGCTGCGCGTGATGCACGGACTCACGAATACCGAGATCGCGGAGCTCGAGAAACTGCCCCTTGCGACGGTGGGCACCTGGCTGCGACGGGGTCGCGAGGAGCTGCGGCGGGGTCTCCGGCCCCTGCTGCGCGACATGGGGAGAGCAACGCCATGATTCACTGGAAGGCGAGACGCCTCCTCGCAGCGCTGCCCGACGCCACGCTGCCTCCCGAGACCGAGCGCACCGTGCGCGCGCATCTAGCCGAGTGCGCGCGCTGCCAGCGCCGCATGGGCGAATTCGAGCTGTCGGAATCGCTGATGCGCCGGCTGCCGGCGAGCATCCTCCCGCTGAAGACGAGTCCGACCAGCTACCCGCGGCTGTCGCGGCTGGCGGCCTGGTCCGCCGAGCCCGACTGGCCCCAGCCCGAGCGCTGGCGGGCTCCGGCCCTGGGCGTGGCGGGTGGACTCGCCGCGGTGTTCCTGTTCGTGACGGTGGGTGCCTGGTCGCCCGTCCTGGCGGAGACCTCGAGCCCCGTCACCCTGGCCTACGTGCCCGCGGATTCCCTCACGCTTTCGGCGGCTTGGCGGCCGGGGCGCTGAGCCCACAGCCCGGCCCCGCCGCGCGCCAGCCCCCTGGGGACGGCTTCCGTTCCCGCCTCCTGTGACGCTAGAATGGTGGCGTCGCTGCCCCAGAGGCCCCCTCGATGAACCGGATCCGCGCCGCCCGCCAGGCTCAAGGCTGGACCCAGAACGAACTCGCCCACCGGGCGAATGTCTCGCCGCGGACGATTCACGCCGTGGAGAAGGGCCGCCCGTGCCGTCAGGCCACCAAGCGCCACATCCTGAACGCGCTCGGCGTGCCGTGGGAGCTGCGCGAGGAGTACTTCGTCGGCGCGCGGTCCGTCCGGCGCTTCGCCGTCCGCGAAGCGCGCAGCGCCTGAGCGATCCGATCCCGCTCGACACGAGCGGGCCTGCAGTCAGCTCGCGATGCGCGCGCGCAGCTCCTCCGCGCGGTCGAGCGTGCTGGCCACGGTGCGGCCCATGAAGGCGGTGAGGAGCGCACCCGCCTCGTCCCGGTCGCCGGTCACCGCCACCGCTCGCGCCTCGGCCTCCACCTCTCGGCGTTCGTGATCGATCTTCTCCTCGAGTACCGACCAGCCCTCGCGCAGAACCGGCGTGTGACGCGTGAAGTCCCCGGCCGCCGCCAGGCGCAGGCGCTCGAACACCCACCAGGCCGAGTCCTCCTCGAATCGCTCGCCGCCGCCCGCCAACACCGCCGGAATGGCGCCGTCCAGATAGAGGGGGACGAACAGACCGATGCACGGAGTGCCAAAGGAGACCCAGACCGGCCAGGGCGTGGTCCGGTCCGTCGGCAGGGGCGCGATCAGGCTGGCGGTGGTGGTGCCGACGGGCTCGGCGTGCATGCACACGGTGAAGTAGCCGGGGTCCTCGGCCGTGAGATCGGCGGGCGGCGCGATGCCCCCGCTTCGGTGGTCGCGCAGCAGCCGCTCGAGGCTGGGCACATCGTGGCGCCCGCGCTCCGAGCCCAGGAGCTCGCGGGTGCGCTCCAGCCGGGCGCGCGCGATGTGAAGGGCGTCGGGGTTCCGATACGCCGCCGCCACGTCGAGCCGGCCCGAGCTGCGCCACCAGCCCTCGGATCGCGCAAAGGACTCGAGGTCGCGCGAGCCGATCTGCCAGTCCGAGCCCAACGTGAGCTGATTGGAGAGAGCGTCCAGCTCGACCTGCCGCGCTGCCCAGCGACGGCCGGAGGTCTCGAGCACCCAGGCCTGCTCCGGGTCCGCGATCATGAAGCTGTTGTGGTAGCCGCCCTCGCCGGGCGCGAAGGCGGCGCCCCCCTGGCCGTGGGTCTCGATCAGCGCCGCGATCATCTCGAGCGACTCGCGCGCGTCGCGGCCGCGCTCGAGCCCGAGGCGCACGAGATCCATGCCGATCAGACCGGGCTCCGGCTCGACGGACTCCTTCGAGAAGACCGTCTGGTTGCCGATGGCGACGCCGTGCTCGTTGACGCCTTGCTCGAAGCCCCAGATCCACCAGGGTGAGTGACCCATGACGCGGTAGGTCTCGGCCACCTGAGGGATCGAGATGTGCGTGGCATCGACCGTGGAGCCCCGCGGATGGTACGCCGCGGGAAACTGCACGAAGGGCTGGCACTCGCCCTCCTTGCGGTCGCTGTTCTTGGCGAAGAGCGTGGCCCCGGAGGCGGTATGGGCGCCGGTCGCGACGACGGAGTCGCACATGTCGACCGCATCGTACCACGGTGGCGGGGGTGCTTCCCGTCGGGTATCCCTGCACCCGGCACGCGCCGGTAGCTCAGCTGGATAGAGCACCAGGCTTCGAACCTGGGGGTCGGGGGTTCGAGTCCCTCCCGGCGTGCCAGCCCTTCTGTGGAAGCGAATCGAACCCACCTTGACAGCACCGAACGCGACCCGAAGCGCGCGACCGCGCGATGCGGCCAGCCTGGTGATCACCCGGGGTTCCGGCGTCGACGCGAGCGTGCTGCTCGGCCGCCGCGAGCCGCGCGATCGTTTCCTACCGGACATGTACGTCTTTCCGGGCGGACGCGTCGATCCAACCGACGCCGACCGTCCCGCCGCGAGCGAGCTTCGCGTCGAAGTCGCAGGGCGCATGGCTTGGTCCGGCGCTCGCTCGCGCGCATTGGCGGTCGCCTGCGTGCGCGAGACCTACGAGGAGACCGGCCTCGCGTTCGGCGAACTGACCGACGACGGGCTCCAGCCGGCCCTACACCACCTCGAGTATGTGGGTCGCGCGATCACACCGAACAACAACCCGATCCGATACCATGCAAGCTTCTTCCACGCGAGTGCCGACGCGGCCTCGGGCGACCTGCTCTCCAATGGCGAGCTGCTGGATCTGGCGTGGCGCAGATTCCACGCAGCGCTCGAGCTTCCAATGCTCGACGTCACGAACTACCTGCTCCGCGTCGTCGCAAAACGCGTCGGCCATCTAGCGGGCGATGAACTACCCGAATGCACTCCAGAATCCACACCGTTCATCCACTACCGACGCATGGAGCGCTACATCCGGTACGAGTAGTCGGAAGTCGGAGGAAACACGTACTCGCAACTCGGGCAAAACGCGGATCTCGCCGAATCACGCGAGAACGCTCTCAAGTTGCACGCAGGTGCCCCCCGATCAAAACGGT
>JAPUKG010000188.1 GCA_027295775.1 Pseudomonadota bacterium | reverse complement strand
CCCTCGACCTCGACGCCGGCCCAGCCGTGGATCGAGACCCAAGGCCAGGTGGCGATGTCCGCGATGCCGTAGTCGCCAGCCAGGTACTCGACCTCGCCGAGCCGCCGGTCGAGCACTTCGTAGAGGCGCCGGCACTCCTTGTGGTAGCGATCGATGGCGTACTGGATCTTCTCCGGCGCATAGCGGTAGAAGACATTCGCCTGCCCCTGCATCGGACCGACGCCCCCCATCTGGAACATCAGCCACTGGATCGCGACGGAGCGGCCCTCGGTGTCGGCGGGCAGCAGCTGGCCGCTCTTCTCCGCCAGGTAGAGCAGGATCGCGCCGGACTCGAACACGGCGAAGTCACCGGCATCGCGATCGACGATCGCGGGGATGCGGCCGTTCGGGTTCAGCTTCAGGAACCAGTCTTCCTTCTGGACGAGCTTCGAGAGATCGATCGGCTTCACGGTGTAGAGAAGCCCGGTCTCCTCGAGCATGATGGACACCTTCCACCCGTTCGGCGTCGGCGACGTATAGAGATCGATCACGGGGTCTCTCCTGGGCGGGCGGCGTTTCCAGCATGATACCCTGAGGCCGAGGGAGATCGTCATGCAAGACGCACCCACCCCCGGATCCAGTGCAAGCGTCGGCTCCTCGTCTACCGGGCTCGAGCCGAACATCGCGGGCCCGCTCTGCTACCTGCTCGGCTTCGTCAGCGCCATCGCGTTCCTGATCCTCGAGAAGCGGGATCGCCATGTGCGCTTCCACGCCTACCAGTCGCTCGCGACCTTCGGCGGCCTGTTCGTGCTGTCCGCGGTAGCCGGCGTCGTCCCGCTGATCGGCGGGCTGGTGTTGGCGCTGCTCTCCCCGATCGGGCTGATCCTCTGGATCGTGTTGATGGTCAAGGCGTATCAGGGGGAGCGCTTCAAACTCCCGGTAGTGGGAGACTGGGCCGAGGACCAGACGCGCGGAGCGAGCTAGAGCCCTTTCGCGAGTCGTCGCGCGATCGCCTGGGCGACGACGTCGTTACCGAGGGCGGTCATGTGCCCGACTGCCACGACGCCGCCCGGCCCGCGCTCGATCCGGAAGAGCGCCTCCGTGCCCTCCGGGTGCCTCGTCATCTCGCGGCGCAGCAGGGACTCCATGCGCAGCACCGGTACGCCGCGCTCCTGTGCCCGGCGCAGGACCGGAAGCGCCGACGCGCCTTCCGAGAGCGGGTGCCACTGGTACACGAGCAACAGCGCGTGCCCCCGCTCCGCCGCAGCATCGGCCAGGCGGTCGACCAGCAGTCGCGCCACGCTGACCCCCTGCCGATGCACGCGCAGGCTGTCGGGGATCAGCCAGTGCTCCGGGTCCAGACGCCGCATCAGCAGATCGCCCAGAAAGCTCGGCCGGAGCGCGCGCCGCCAGAGCGACTCACCCGGCGGCGGCGCGCTCGGCTCGGGCACCGGCACGCCGCGCAGCTCGAGCGCGCCTTCGACAATCGCGAACCACGGCTTCCAGGAGTAGCGATAGGCGTACTCGCAGCGGCGCACGTCGTCCGCGGTGAAGCTCACCAGCAGGATGTCTGCGTCCACCCGCGCAAGCAGCCTCTCGGAGCGGAGCACGATCTGGTCGAGGCCGTAGCCGAAGACGCCGCCGTTCAGGATCGGGCGCCCCATCCGCGACTCGAGACGCGCAGGCCAGGTCTCGTGGTCACTCACCTCGTCGCCGAAGGTGAAGGAGTCGCCGACGGCGACGATGGGATCCCCGTCGGGCCTGCTTTCCGGGCCGTTGCTGCGCACCCCATCCGGCTCGATGGTCACCGGGGTACCCCAGGCGTTGAGGGTGGACACGCCGGGCTTCGGCACGTAGCCGAGCAGCGGCTCGTGCATCCCCGGATAGGCGACGCCCACCATGCGGATCTCCCCGCCCGGATCGGGAACGGAGAAGGGATCGCCGCTGGCGATGCGCAGCGCGACCTCGGCGACGAGCAGAGTCCCGCCGGTGGAGACCAGAACCGCGAGCAGTGCGAGGGTACGGCGCCGACTCGCCGGTGCCGTCACGGCTCTGGAACGAGCTCGAGCACCGAGAGCTCGCCCGGCACACCGACCCGCAGCGGAAACCCGTAGAAGCCGGTGCCACGATGCACGTAGAGCCGATTGGCGCCGAGGCCGAACAGCCCGTGGTCGGGCCAGCGCGAGCGACTCAGTACGGTCCAGTCGAAGCCAAGCGACAGCAGCCCGACCTGTCCGCCGTGAGTGTGACCGGAGAGCGTCAGGTCCACGGCACCGTCCGGCACGTGTCGGAATCCGAGTGGATCGTGGAGCAGCAGCAAGCGCAGATGATCCTCCCGCCGCGGGTGGCGCGCGAGCAGTCCCTCGATGTGCTCCCGGCGGCCCCGCCCGACGTAGTCAGCGCCGAGGATCTGGACGGGACCGATCGGGGAGTCGACGATCACCTCCTCATCCATCAGCAGCCGGATCCCGTTGTGCGCGAGCGCGCTCTTCACCTCTTCCGGCGCGGAGTGGTCGTGGTTGCCGAAGATCGCGAAGCAGCGCGTCGAGAGGCGGCGCAGGGGCGACAGCGATTCCGCCAGCGCACCCGGAGTGCCCTCTGCCTCCATGGTCAGGAAATCGCCGGTCAGCAGCACCAGGTCCGGATCGTGATCGACCAGGCGCTCGATGTGTCGCTGCAGGCGCGCCACCGGCTGCCAGGGACCGAGGTGCGGATCCGTGATCTGCACCACCCGCAGCGGTCGCCCGGAAGGCGGGTCGGGGGCCCGACGCCGGGTGCGCTGCACGGGGATCCGCTGGAACTCCTCCGGCCCCGGGCCTCCAAGGAAGATGCGCACCCACTCCTCCGCCGGTCGCAGCGACGTCCCGACGGAGAACACGGTGAGTGCGAAGGGGGCCAGATCGAGCCAGCGCAAGGCCTCCAGCACATCGTTCCAGCCGAGCGCCCCGAGCGCGAGCCGAATCGGGAGCAGCGCCAGCAGCCACCAGCCGGCCATGAAGCCGGCGGCGGTGAAAGTCTGGCCGGGCAGGCTGACGAAGACACGGAAGGCCGTTCCGCGCAGTCGCGCGCGGACCAGATGCGCCATGTGCAGGCCAGCGGCAACGACGCCGTAGGCGAAGGCGAAGTGCACGACCGGCCGCCAGGCCGGATCCACGAAGTCCGCCAGCCGCCCGCAGGACACCAGCGCGCCCGGCAGTGACAGGGCGAGGATGACCGCGCCGAAGCC
>JAPUKG010000187.1 GCA_027295775.1 Pseudomonadota bacterium | reverse complement strand
GAGCCGACGGAGGTGGTCTCGCATTTCCTCGTTGCTCGTCTGGATGTAGGCAACGGTCATCTGGGACGAGTCTCGCCAGACAGGCTATCCACGGACGTTTGGTAGTCTATGTGGCACGAAGGCCCACCCCGCCACGGCCCGCGGGTGAGGCCCGTCTGATCCGGACGGTCGGTCATCGCGAATCCTGTCCGCCGCGGTCACGGGCCGGGCGGGTTGACGGTCTCGTATTTCGCGATCACCTCCTGAAGACGCGGGTGGTCCCGCACGTGTCGCCAGGCCGGGTCGATCTGGAGGATCTGCGGCGTGATGAGCGAGGGGACCGACAGGAGGAACTCGATCTCGTCGATGGCACGCTCGAGCTCTCCGACCGCGGCGTAGACGGCGGCCAGGTCGACGCGGCGGTGCGTCCCACTGATGGCGTCCACGGAGATCGGCACCAACTCCACCGCCCTCTGCGCCTCCCGGATGGCCTCGTCCTTTCGGCCCAGACCAGCGTAGCAGCCGGCCAGGGCGGCGCGGATGCGGTCATCCTCGGGCCGGCTCTGCGCCGCCTCCTCCAGGATCACCAGCGCCTCTTCGTAGGACGCCCGAGCCCGCTCCGGCTGTCCCAGCAGCTCGTGAGCAATCCCCTCGTAGAGAGACCGGAGCTGGTACGACACCGGTCCCTCCATAACCTCATACGGGGTCGCCTCCACGTGCTCGAGGGCCTTCTGGTAATTGCCCGAGTACACCTCCGCGCGGAAGGAGTATTGGAGGCTGCGCTTGTCATTGCGCACGGGCATGCGCTCCACCATCCCCCGAGCCAGGGTCAGCTCGCCCTGGAGCCAGTAGTTCTCCGCCTGGCAGGCATAGGCGAGCAACTGATCCGGCGCGAGGACGATGGAACGGTTATAGAAGCGCTCCGCCTCGGCGAACTTCCGAGGCGGCAAGTAGACCTCGCCGATCTCGTGATGCAGGAAGGCGTCCCGGGGGCTGAGCTCTTGCGCCGTGTCGAGCTTGGCGGCGGCCTCGTCGTAGCGGCCCTGGTGGGCCCAGATTGTGGCCACGGCCAACATGATCCGGACGTTTCCGGGCATGCTCCGCTCGGCGATCTCCAACTCCTCGAGGGCCCGGTCGAACTCCCTGCGGCACTGGAAGTGGTATCCCAAGGCCATGTGACCCTCGGGAAGGCCGGGCCGAAGCCCTAGGGCGCGCTCCGCCGCGGTGCGGGCCAGGTCGAGACGCTCATCGCTGCGGTCGTGACCCCATCGGTACATGTCCGAGTGGGCCCAGGAGAGTTCGGCCCAGGCCTGGGCGAACTCGGAATCGATCTCGACCGCGAGCTCGAACATCTGCACGGCCAGGCGCCTCTCTTCCTCGATCCCCGGGTCGGGCTGATCGGTGTAGTCTTTGGCCCGGATGTAGGCGTTGTAAGCCTCAAGGTTCCGCGTGGGTGGGGATTCGCTCGCACCCAGATCGGGTCCGAACAGGGTCACGTTCAGCTCCCGGGTGACCTGCCGGGCGATCTCCGCCTGGACCGCAAAGATGTCATCGATCACCCGGTCGTACCGGCCCGACCAGATCGCCGTGTCGTCCCGGACGCGGATGAGCCTCGGCTTCACCAGGACCCGCGCTGAGCCGGCGGGATCCGCGGTGACCGTCCCCTCGAGCACGTAGTCGACGCCCAGCTCCTCGCCGATCTCGCGCAGGTTCATGGGCGTGTTCTTGTACTTGCGGGCGCTAGTCCGGGAGATGACCCTGATCCCCTCGACCTCCTCCAGAAAGCTGTTGATCTCTTCGCTGATGGCGGCGGCCACACCCTCGTGCGCGGGAGGCCCGAGGTTCTCGAAGGGAATGACGACGAGCTTCGGCGCCGCCCCCGCGGCCGGCTCCGCCCGCCACGCCGTGTAGAGAGCGAGTGCGCCCAGCAGGGCCAGGGCGCCCACCGCGCTCACTGCGGGCCAGTGGCGGCGCCGACGCGTCGTTGAAGCGGCCAGCGTCGGGGCGACGCCCGCGGCCAGGGCCACCAGGTCCGAGGCGACCTCTCCGGCGGACTGGTAGCGGAAGGCGGGGTCCTTCTCGAGCGCCTTGTTGACGATTCGTTGCAGTTCGACCGGGACTTTCCGGTTGAGCTCCACCGGCGCCGTTGGCGCACGGTGGAGAATCGCGTCGAACACGGCCGCGGACGTATTGCCTTCGAAGGCGCGACGACCGGTGATCATCTCGTAGAGCACCACACCCAGCGAGAAGACGTCCGTCCTGCCGTCGAGATCCTTGCCCAGCGCCTGTTCGGGCGACATGTACGAGACCGTTCCGACCACGGCCCCTGGGGTGGTCATGTCCAGCGCCGTTCGAGTCTCGTCGTCGGGCGCCGCCTCGGACACCGGACCGGCGGCTAGCTTGGCCAGGCCGAAGTCGAGTATCTTGGCCTGCCCACGGTCCGTGACGAAGATGTTGGCCGGCTTGATGTCCCGGTGGATGATCCGCTTTTCGTGTGCGGCGTCGAGGGCGTCGGCGATCTGGATTGCGAGGGCCACCGCTGCCTCGGGCTCCATCGGCTTCCCTCGGAGGCTCTGTTGCAGAGACCGTCCCTCCAGCAACTCCATGACGATGAACCGACGTCCTTCCCCCTCCCCGATGTCGTAGATCGAGCAGATGTGGGGGTGGTTCATCGCGGAGGCCGCTCGGGCCTCGCGGAGGTGACGCTCGACGCGTCGCGTGTCGCCGGCCGCTTCATCCGGAATGAACTTCAGCGCGACGTGGCGACGAAGGCGGGTGTCCTCGGCCTTCCATACCACGCCCATCCCGCCCTCGCCGATCTTCTCGACGAGGCGGTAGTGAGATAGTGTCTGGCCGGGCTGAACGGGCACGACTTCTCCTACTTTAGTAACTCTATCCGCTTCCCGAAGGGTAGGTTCGAAGCGGTGTCGAATATTGGGTCACGCGGTAGTCGCACCAGCGCGTGATAGGTCATCCATTCAATTTCTCCGAAGGACAAGAAGATCTGACCACTAAGTCAGGATAGCTCAGATAAGGAAGAGTTGTTGCACGGACGAATCGCCGTGGCCGGCTAATCTCGCGAAGGCGTAATCCTACGGCGGTGACGCCAAGTCGGCGCGAAGCTGCTCGAGTTCCTTCTTGGCCTTCCGGAGCTCTTCCCGCGCCCGGTGTAGCTTGACATCCAATTCGTCCGGCGTGGGCCGGAACGGGTTGGTGGCGTAGCGTTGCTGTTCCTCCTCCAGCCCGCTGACCCGCCGCTGGGCCTGGGCCACCTTCTTCTCTGCCTCGGCGATCTGGCGCTGCCTTTCCGCCGCGCTTTCCTCGCTTACCTGAGGCAAGTCTCCCTGGTCCGTGGCCGCAGGTTCGACAACTGGTGCGAGCTCACCGCTTCCTTCGGCCGCTCGAGCCCCCGCTTCCGGCGGGCGGAAACCGCTAGAAATTCTGCTCGGGTCATCGGCAGGATTCACGTAGGTGATGTCATAGGGGCCGATCCCGTGAAACTGCAGTATCGTTTCACCCTTCATTCGATTGTAGTGCGGCATTTCCTTCGGGAGTGTAACGTAGGAGCCCACTGGCAGTTCGCGCATCGCAGCCCGATCTACGCGTTCGCCAAACCCCAGCATCATGACACCCTCGATGACCGTTACGTTTTCGTCCATTGGATGCCAGTGTGGCGGGACACTG
>JAPUKG010000186.1 GCA_027295775.1 Pseudomonadota bacterium | reverse complement strand
CTCGGCAGACGCTTCGCCCGGGAGATCGTCGATCGGGTGAACGCCCTCGACGCCGACCTGGTGATGCTGACCGGAGACCTGGTGGACGGCAGCACCAGCCGGCTTGCCGACGAGGTGAGGCCCTTCGCCGATCTCCGCGGCCGCCACGGCGTCTACTTCGTGACCGGAAACCACGACCACTATTCGGGTGCGCGCTCCTGGACCGAGCGGGTGCGCGAGCTCGGCATCCGCGTCCTGCGCAACGAGCACGTGCGCATCGGGGAAGGCTCCGGGGCATTCGTCGTCGCGGGCGTGGACGATCACCACGCCCACTTCGTGCCCGGCGAATCCGGCGAAGACCTGGAGGCTGCGCTCGACGGGGTGGGCGCCGACACCCCGGTACTGCTCCTGGCCCACGACCCCGCCACCTTCAAGCGCGCGGCGGGCATGAGCGTGGATCTCCAGGTCTCCGGCCACACCCACGGCGGACAGATCTGGCCCTTCACCTACCTGGTCCGGCTCGCGGTGCCCTTCCTGGCCGGGGTGTATCACCGGGGTGGGGCGACGCTCTACGTGAGCCGCGGGACGGGCTTCTGGGGCCCGCCCATGCGCCTGGGCGCGCCCTCCGAGATCACCGAGATCGTGCTTCGGTCCGGCTGACGGCCGGGAGCCGCACCTGGAAGCAGGTGCCTCGCCCGGGCTGCGAAGACACGCGGATCTCGCCGCCGTGGCTGCGGATGATCTCGTGGGAGATCGACAACCCGAGGCCCGTTCCCTTGCCCACGGGCTTGGTGGTGAAGAACGGGTCGAAGATCCGCTCCATCACTTCCTCGGAGATTCCGCAGCCATCGTCTTCGACTCGGACGACGACCGCGCCCCCCGTGCTCTCGGTAGTGACGCTCACGCAGCCCTCTCCGTCCACCGCGTGAATGGCGTTCACGATCAGGTTCAGGAAGACCTGCTTCAGCTGCTGAGGAGAGCAGGGGATGGCCGGGACGTATCCGTAGGATCTCTCCAGGCGGATCCCCTCGTGGAGCTCGGGCGCCGCCACCCGCAGCACGCTGTCGAGGAGCTGGTTCAGGTCGGCGAGCTCGCCGGCCGCGTCTCCCGCATGGGAGAACTCGCGCACGTCGCGCACGATGGCCGCCGCCCGGTCGATGCCCTCGAGCGACTCGTCGATCACCTCCTCGCCCTCGGCCAGGAGGTCCGCGAGGTTCTGGCGCAGCGGGCTGCCCGCCAGCTCCTTGTCGATCACCTGCCAGTGACGGCGGAGGAGTCCCAGGTTGGCGCGCACGAAGGCGATGGGGTTGTTGATCTCGTGGGCGATCCCGGCCGCGAGCTGTCCCACCGCGGCCAGGCGCCCCGACGTGACGAGTCGATCGCGGAGCGAGGTGAGCTCGCGCAGGTCACGGAT
This sequence comes from Pseudomonadota bacterium, assembly GCA_027295775.1. Lineage (GTDB taxonomy): Bacteria > Myxococcota_A > UBA9160 > UBA9160 > UBA4427 > JAPUKG01. The sequence goes on along the minus strand of JAPUKG010000186.1, from coordinate 7,584 downwards.
CACCACCACCGAGCCGCGCGCGCGGCCCTGCCAGTCGCGAAGCGCCGAGCTGAGGAGCGCCACCGGGATCGGGCTTCCAGTCTCGGGGTCGGGGCGCAGCTCGCACTCGAGGCCAAGCAGGTCCTCCTCGGGATCGATGCGCACCCCCGGCACCCAGCGATCGAACGGGGTACCGACGATCTTGGTGTAGCTCGCGCCCAGGAGCCGCTCGAGTCCTTCGTTGGCCACCAGGACCTGGCCGCGCGGCGAGACCAGCACCACTCCGTCGGAGAGGGTGTGCAGGATCTCGCGGGCGAACACCGCGGGCGACCCGAAGAAGTCGCCTCCGCGGAGGTTGTTCCACAGGATCAGTGCGGACAGCATCGCGAAGGAGGCGGTACCCAGCCGCGGCAGCTGGATGCCCGCCATGGGCAGGATGGCGTCGGTCGCCGACGCGAACACGATCGGCACCAGGATTCCGAGGGTCACCGGCAGGCGCACGCGCCGGCTCTCCGGGTCCTCCGCGGCACCGGTCGCCAGCCAGAGCCGCAGGGCCTGGACCGCGCACAGGATCGTGAACAGGTAGTAGAACGGAAACACGGGGCCCACGGTGTACGCGTATCCCCAGGGCATGGGCTGCATGTCCGCGATCAGCCACGGTGTGATCAGTCCGACGAGGAGAAAGACAGCGGCGGCGCAATAGAGGAATGGCAACGCTCGCCGAAGACGGGGCCAGTCGCTGCCCGCCTCGAGGAACAGGTGCACGGCCGTGGGTCCGATGAAGCACCAGCTGGGCATCGACAGCAGGACGAAGCGGTGGGCTGTCACGGCGTCTGGCGCCAGGTTCCAGAGCACCTCGCAGAACGCCCACCAGGCCATGCCACCGATCAGCACGGCGCCGACCCGATTGCTGGGCGCGAACGGATCCCGCACCAGCAGCGCGATCGCGAAGGCGCTGCAGATCACGCACGCGGCGAGCGGAACGATGACGTACGGGTGCATCGGCAGGGGTCCCCGCTGGTTTATCGGCCCTCCGCGCACCGCTCTTTACGCGGGCTTCGCGTCCAACGCAGCGTCGCCATTGGCGCATCACGAGCTCCGCTAGCGGCCGTGGGAGGCTTCGGCTACCTGCTCCGGATGGCCGGATCGGTCTTCAGCCCCGATGAGCGCCGCGTCGTGCACTTCACCGGCTTCGCCCACGGCGCCACCCACTACGTCGAGCTCGTCTACCCGACGCTCGCCGTCGTGCTGGCCGCCGAGACCGGAACACCGCTGGCGCAGGTGCTGAGCTGGAGCTTCCTCGGCTACCTGCTGTTCGGGCTGGGGGCCCTGCCCGCCGGTCTGGCGGCCGACCGCTTCGGCCCGAGGCGCGTGATCCTGGCGGGTCTGCTCGCCGCGGGCGTGTCCACCATCGCGGCCTCCGCGGCGGAGCCGGGCTGGCCGATGGCGATGTGCCTCGCCGGCATGGGCATCGGCGCCAGCGCCTATCATCCGGCGGGCACGGGCTTCCTGACCAGGGCGGTGCGCGCCCGGGGCCGGGCACTCGGCATCAACGGCATCTACGGAAACGTGGGCATCGCGCTGGCGCCCCTCGTGACCGCAGCGCTGGCCACCCAGGTGGGCTGGCGCGCGACGTTCGCGCTGACCGGCGGCGTGATCGTGGCCACGGCCCTGGTCTTCATGCGCGTGTCCATTCCGGATCCGCCGCCCGCGGCACTCGCCTCGGCGAACGACGAGGCGGCGCTGAGTCCGTCGGGCCGGCGGCTGGCGATCTTCGCCGTGCTGTGCCTCACGGCGATGCTGGGGGGCTTCGCCTATCGGGGCAACACGGTGGCGATGCCGGCCTACTTCGCCGAACGCATCGAGGTGCTCGACTTCGGGGTGGCGGCATCCCTGGCCATGATGGTCGGGATCGCCGGCCAGTACCTGGGCGGGCGAGTGGCCGACCGCCGGGACCTGCGCTGGAGCTACTTCGCCTTCCACGCGCTCTCGCTTCCAATGCTGCTGCTCGTCACCGCCAGCTACGGCCTCCCCCTGCTGGGCGTGACCGCCCTCTACGTGTTCTTCGCCCTCGGCATGCAGCCGATCGAGAACAGCCTCTACGCCCAGCTCACGCCCGAACGCTGGCGCTCCACCGCCTTCGGTCTGAAGTTCGTGCTGACCTTCGGGGTGGGCTCGTCGGCGGTGGCCATGGTGAGCTGGACGGCCGAGTCGCGGGGCTGGGCGGGCGTCTACCAGGTGCTGGCGGGCGTCGTCGCATTACTGGTGGCCGGCATCGCCGTCCTGATCGTTCTGACTCGGCGGGCGCACGCGACCGAGCCGGATCTGGCGCCCGAGGCCCGCCCGTCCGAAACTCCCGCAGTCTAACCGGAGGAGACCACCCCCATGATCGAGTGGAACGAGCAGCATCTGATGATCCGCGACGCGATGCGCCGCTTCATCGACGCCGAGATCGTCCCCCAGCTCGAGGAGCTCGAGCACGGGGACACCCCTCCCTACGCTGTGCTGCGCAAGATGATCCGCACCTTCGGCATGGACGAGATGGCGAGGACTCGCTTTCAGCATCAGATCGACAAGGAGAAGTCCGGGGGTGCTTCGAAGGCAAGCGGCGAGCCCACGGGAGGCGAAGCCTCGCGGGAGGCGAGCGAAGCTCAGCGGGGCGACTCGGTCGCCATGCAGCTCATCCCGATCATCGAGCTCTGCCGCTACTGCCCCGGCATGGTGACCGCCATGGGCGTCAGCATGGGACTCACCAGCGCCGCGATCATGTCCAAGGGCAGCGTCGAGCAGAAGGAGCGTTGGGCCCTCGACCTGCTCACCATGGACAAGATCGGCGCCTGGGCCATCACCGAGCCCAGCTCGGGCTCCGACGCCTTCGGCAGCATGAAGTCCACCGCCCGCCTCCAGGAGGACGGGAGCTACCTGCTGAACGGCAGCAAGACCTTCATCACCAACGGTCCCTACGCCGACACCATCGTCTTCATCTGCAAGCTCGAAGAGCAGGGCGTCGATCGCAAGGACTGGAAGATCATGAACTTCGTCCTCGACACGGGCATGCCGGGCCTCACCCAGTCGAAGGCGCTGCGCAAGATGGGGCTTCACTCCTCGCCCACCGGCGAGCTCTTCCTACAGGACGTGCTGGCCACGCCCGACCGGCTGCTGGGCGGGGTGCCCCGGAGCCGCGCCGAGTCCGGTACCAAGGACACCTTCTCCATGGAGCGCGCGGGCGTGGCCGCCATGGCCCTCGGCATTGTGGACCGCTGCCTCGAGCTCTCCGTCTCCTACGCCAAGGAGCGAGTGCAGTTCGGCAAGCCGATCGGCGAGTTCCAGCTCATCCAGGACAAGCTCGCGCGCATGGAGGTGGCGCGCATGAACCTCCAGAACCTGGTATTCCGCACCATCGAATGCGCCGCGCAGGGACGCGGGCTTCCCATCGCCGAGGCGTCCGCCATGAAGCTCTACGCCGCACGCGCCGCGGTAGAGGTGGCCATGGAGGCGGTCCAGGTCTACGGCGGGAACGGCTACATGTCCGAGTACCAGGTGGAGCAGCTCGCCCGAGACGCCAAGGTCCTGCAGATCTACGCCGGCACCGACGAGATCCAGATCTCCGCCATCGCTCGGGACCTGCTCTCGCGCTGAATCCGCGCCCCCGGTTCCGCAGTCCGCGGATAATTCCGCCGCCGTTCACGACGGCAGGTCAAGCTCGCCCGAGAACGACCCGATAGGCCCTACATGATTCTGCCGGCCTGGAGCCGGCTTCCGTGGGGGTTCATGTCGGAGCCGCAAGCCAGCCACCGACCCAGGCACAGGCGGCGGTGGCGGAGTCGGGCCAAGAGCCTGGTCTACATCCTGTGGCCGCTCGTACCGCTCGTGGCGGCCGTGCTTCTGTCGGTGGGCGTGATCCGCATCATCGAGGCTGGTCCAGGCCAACGGGCGCACGTCGACCTTCTCGATCCGCCGATCCTCGAGGCGCTCGACCACCTCGATCTCGAGCTCTATGACGAGGGCGTCTTCTGGGACGAGACCCGGCTGCGCCGGGTCGCTCGCGAGCAGCGAAACGAGATCCAGCTCCAGAACGAGGACGATCTACCGGCGGTGGGCGACCTCATTCCCCGGAGCTTCCTCGACGATCCCGCCGAGTTCGAGATCGAGGTCCCGGAGTCCTACCAGCTGTCCGGGAGGGAGTTGCCCCGAAGTGTGCCCGGCCCGTGATCAGTTCCCGACGATCTCCAGCAGCTCGACTTCGAAAGTGAGCGCGGCGTTGCCCGGGATGCTGGGCGGCGCCCCCCGCTCGCGGTAGGCGATCTCGGACGGGCAGACGATCCGGCTCTTGCCGCCCATCTTCATCAGCTGGAGCGCCTCCGTCCAGCACGGAATCACGCGGTTCAGCGCGAACTCGGCCGGCTTACCCCGCTCGACGGAGCTGTCGAAGACCTTGCCGTCTCGCATGGTGCCGTGATAGTGCACGCGCACCGTATCGGTCGCTCCGGGTGACGCGCCGGTTCCCTCCACCACCTGGGTGATGACGAGACCGGACTCGGTCCGGACCGCGCCTTCGGCCGCGGCCGCCTCCTTCAGATACACCGCCGAGGCGACCTTCTCGTCCGCCGCCACAGCCGCCTGGCGCTCCGCGGCGATCTCCTGGAGACGCCCGCGATACTCGTCTTCCTCGACCTCCACGGCCCGATCGAGGATCGAGTCCTCGAAGCCGCGGCTGACCATCTCGAGCTCTTCCGGCGTCATGTAGAACTGCGAGTTCAGTTGCCTGCCCTGGATCACGCCGAGCAGGTAGAAGGCCTTCTCGTCGTCCGTCGCCGGCGCGTCCTGGGCGGGCGCTCTGCTCGCGACTCCGACGAGGAGGAGGATCGCCGCCGGGGCCAGGCGAGAACGGGATCGGGCGCGCATGCTGGGGGGTCCTTCCCGGCGAATAGTGGCGGGAGCATAACGCAGGCTACGCTGTGAGTGGGCGAGAGCGGGCGCGAAGGGATCGTTGACGTTGGACGAGGCGGAGGCGCAAGAGTCCTTTCTCGACGCTGTCGGCGTGGTGGGTCCGGCCCTGCTCACCGCCCTCGACGCTCTCGAGAAAGCGAGCCGGCGGCTTCATCCGCCGGCGATCCGCGCTCTCCGTCAGGTGCTGGGTCCGGTGGGCGATCGGCTCGAAGAAGCCATCGAGACGCTCGAGGCCACACCCGCCCCCGCCGAGCTTCACGACCTGCGCGTCCAACTCGGCGAGGCCGCCGCCCACGCGGCCGAGGCGGTTCGGCAGTTCTCGTCGTCCGCCGGGCCCGAGCGAGGCGTCGCGCAGATCCTCGGGGCCATGCGCAGTCACTGCCGCGCGCAGGAGTCGCTCTTTCCCCTGCGCAAGGCGCTGCCGCCGGTGAACCGCTTCTTCCTCGAGGCGGCGGTCCAGGACCGCGTCGACACCCTGGACCCGGACCCGGCACCCGACCCCGAAGCCCGGGTCGGGATCTTTCACGCGCGCAACGATCTGGAGGAGCGCGGCGGCTTCTCCCTGTACGTTCCGGAGTCATTCGACCCGGCGGAGCCGCTTCCGCTGGTGGTCGCCCTGCACGGCGGCTCGGGCCACGGCCGCGACTTCTTGTGGACGTGGCTGCGCGAGGCCCGAAGCCGCCGCTGCCTGCTGCTGGCGCCCACCGCGCGCGGCGCCACCTGGTCGCTGGAAGGCGCCGACGTCGATGCCGCAAACCTGCGTGCCATGGTGGAGTACGTCGCCGAAAGCTGGGCGGTCGATCGCGAACGCGTCCTGCTGACCGGCCTCTCGGACGGCGCAACCTACGCGCTCTTGTGCGGGCTCCAGCCGGACATGCCGTTCACCGCCCTGGCTCCGCTCTCCGGCGTCCTCCACCCGGCGAACTTCGCCAACGGCAATCTGGAGCGCGCCCGGGGCCGGCGGATCTACCTGGTGCACGGCGCCCTCGACTGGATGTTCCCGGTGGCCATCGCCCGGATGGCCGACGAGGAGCTGCGCAAGGCGGGCGCGGAGGTCACCTACCGCGAGATCGAGGACCTCTCCCACACCTACGCGCGCGAAGAGAACGCGCGCATCCTCGAGTGGCTCGACCCCGGGCTGGCGCTCGGCCGCTAGAACCGGGATGCGAGCGGCCGTCGCATCACCGTTGCGGACTCGGGACACTGCTCCCGGAACTCGCGGGTCGATCGGATTCCCGACGGAACACCCGCTCGCTCCACCGTCTCGAAGCCGAGCTTCGCGAAGAAGTCGTCGGCGTTCTCGGTCAGCAGGTAGAGATCGCGCAGGCTGAGCTCGTGCGCCCGGGCCACGAGGCTCTCGAGGAGCGAGCTCCCGAGCCCGCTCCGGGCGTGGGACGGCGCGACCACCAGGGACCGCACCAGACCGTGGAGCGCGCACACCTCCAGGCCGATCGCTCCGACGACCTCCCCGCCGTCGTGTCCGACCAGCAGGTTCGCGAGCGGGAGCCGGCTCGGCACCGGCGGCAGCCCCTCGGCCTCGAGCAGGGCGTCGACCTGCGGAAGCTCCGCCGGGACCGCCCGCCGGATCTCCAGCGGCTCCGTCATCACCCCAGGCTACCAGACCTCAGGCGCGGCCCCAGACGCCGGCCTTGGTGGTCTGGACCTTCACGAGCGCCGGCGCGCCTTCGCGGCCTTGCGGCGCCACTTCGACAGCATCGGCACGAGGTAACGGCCGGTGAACGATGCGCGCACCCGCGCCACCTGCTCCGGCGTGCCCTGGGCGACGATGTGGCCGCCGTCGGGGCCGCCCCCGGGTCCCAGGTCGAGCAGCCAGTCCGCGTTGCGCACCACGTCCAGGTTGTGCTCGATGACGATCACGGTGTTGCCGGCATCGACGAGCTGGTTCAGGACGTCGAGCAGCTTGCGCACGTCGTCGAAGTGGAGACCCGTGGTGGGCTCGTCCAGGATGTACAGGGTGCGCCCGGTGGCGCGCTTCGAGAGCTCGCGCGCCAGCTTGATGCGCTGGGCCTCGCCGCCCGACAGGGTGGGCGACGGTTGGCCCAGGTGCAGATAGTCGAGACCGACCTGCTCCAGCAGCCGGAGGGGCGCGGCGATCTTCGGGTGCGCGGCGAAGAGCTGGAGGGCCTCGCGCACGGTGAGCTCGAGCACGTCCGCAATCGAGTGGCCCTTGTACTGAACGCGCAGGGTCGCCTGGTTGAAGCGGCGCCCCTGGCACTCCTCGCAGCGGACGTACACGTCCGGCAGGAAGTGCATCTCGATCTTGCGCACGCCGTCGCCCTCGCAGGCCTCGCAGCGCCCGCCCTTCACGTTGAAGGAGAAGCGGCCGGGCTTGTAGCCGTGAACCCGTGATTCGGGAAGCCCCGTGAAGAAGCGGCGGATCTCGTCGAAGACCTTGATGTAGGTGACCGGATTGCTGCGCGGCGTGCGCCCGATCGGCCGCTGGTCGATGTCGATCACCTTGTCGAGCTGTTCGACGCCGTGGAGCCCCCGGTGTCTCCCCACCTTGCGCGTGGAGTTGTGGAAGTGCCGCGAGAGTGCCGGGTAGAGGATGTCGTTCACCAGGGTGGACTTGCCGGCGCCCGAGACGCCAGTCACGGCGACCAGCACGCCCAGCGGGAACTCGACGTCGAGCTC
>JAPUKG010000185.1 GCA_027295775.1 Pseudomonadota bacterium | reverse complement strand
CGGCGACGACTACGCCTACTTCGAGTCCGCCCACGGAACGGCGCCGGACATCGCGGGCCGGAACGTGATCAATCCCACCGCCACCCTGCTGTCGGCGGTGATGATGCTCGAGCACCTGGGCTGCGGTGAAGGGGCGCGCCGGCTGGAGGGCGCGATCGAGCGGGTCTACGCCGAGGGCCGCTCCCTCACCCCCGACCAGGGTGGATCGGCGAGCACCACCGGGTTCTGCGACGCCGTGCGCGCGGCGCTCTAGGTCCGGTCCGGAAGGAGGAAGCTGTGAGCGACACCGGCTACCGGCCCGCTCCCTTTGACGGCGATGGCGGTGGCGGCGGCCAGGGCGATGGGCGTTCCCGGCACTACGCGAGCATCCCCCTCTATCTGATCCTGACGATCCTGACCTTCTTCCTGTTCAACCTGTACTGGAACTACCGACAGATGCAGGCGTGCAACGACCTGCTCGAGCGCGACGAGTTCAGCTGGTGGACCTGGCTGCTGCTCACCCTCTTGACCTGCGGCCTCTACCACTTCTTCTACCAGTACAAGATGGGGGCGGCGATCAACGAGCTCCAGCACGACCGGGACCTGCCCGTGACCGAGGGCCTGCCGCTCCTGAGCGTGGTGGCCGCGCTGCTGGGGTTCGGCATCGTCGCCGACTGCATCCACCAGTACGAGATCAACCGGATCGTGGCGTAGCGAGTGCGCCCGCCCGAGCCCCGCACCCTGCTGTGCGCCGCCGTCGTCCTCACCGTGGCCGCCGTCTTCGCCGCCGGCATGACCCGCCTGTGGCTCGGCCTCGACCTCGCCGTCCACGCCCACTGGCTTCCGGCGTGTCCCTTCCTCTCGCTCACCGGCGTCCCCTGCCCGGGATGCGGCACCACCCGCGCTCTCTTGCTGCTGGGACAACTCGAGCTCGCCAGCGCCTTCCGCGCCAATCCCGCCGCCCCCCTCCTGCTCGTGGCGATGGCGGTCTGGGCCGCCCGGCCGCGGCGCGTGCGCGCGCGGCTGCGGGAGACGACCGCCGCCGTCGCGCTGTCGGCGGTGCTGGGCCTCTGGATCGCGGAGAACCTCGTCTAGCCCGGGTGTAGAATCGACCGATGCGCGACCGCCGCGATCTGGCCGAGCTCGACAAGCAGAGCCTGCTGCATCCGTTCACCTCGATCTCCGAGCACCTGGAGGGTGGCCCGCGCATCATGGATCGCGCCCAGGGCGTGATCATCCGAGACCGGGACGGACGCGAGTACATCGACGCCATGGCGGGGCTGTGGTGCGTCAACGTGGGCTACGGCCGCGAGGAGATTGCCCACGCCATGGCCGAGCAGGCGCGGCGGCTTCCCTTCTACCACTCATTCGCCTCGAGCTCCAACGAGCCCGCCATCCGCCTGGCCGAGCGGCTCCTGCGCGACGCCCCCGGGCAGCCGAGCGTGGTCTTCTTCGCCAACTCCGGCTCGGAGGCCAACGAGACCCAGGTGAAGCTCGTCTGGTACTACAACAACCTGCGCGGCAAGCCCGCCAAGAAGAAGATCATCGCCCGGACCGGCGGCTACCACGGCGTCACCCTGGGTGCGGCGAGTCTCTCGGGGCTCCCGCTCCTGCACGGGTCCTTCGATCTCCCGCTGCCGGGCTTTCTCCACGTCACCAAGCCGCACCACTACCGCGAGGCGCGCGATGGCGAGAGCGAGCGGGAGTTCTCGGCGCGGCTGGCCCGGGAGCTCGAGGAGCTGATCCTGCGCGAGGGACCCGAGACGGTCGCGGCGTTCGTGGCCGAGCCGGTGATGGCGGCGGGCGGCGTCATCCCGCCGCCCGAGGGCTACTTCGAGGCGATCGTGCCGGTGCTCCGGGAGTACGATGTGCTCTTCATCGCCGACGAAGTGGTGTGTGGCTTCGGTCGGCTGGGGACGGCGTACGGCTCCGACACCTTTGCGCTCGAGCCCGACCTGGTGACCGTGGCCAAGGGTCTCACCAGCGCCTACTTCCCGATGTCGGCGGCGATCGTGTCCGAGAAGGTCTGGGGCGTGCTGCGGGAGCGCTCCGCCCCCCACGGTCCCTTCGGTCACGGGCACACCACCTCGGCGCACCCGGTCGGCGCCGCAGCGGCCCTCGCCAACCTGGACATCCTCGAGGGCGAGAAGCTCGCCCAGCGCGCGGCGCGCGTCGGCGCCCATCTCCAGACCCGCCTGCGCGACGCGCTGTCCGGGCACCCGCTGGTCGGCGAGGTGCGCGGCCTGGGGCTGATCGCGGGAGTCGAGCTGGCTCCGTCCGGCAGCGGGCGGGGCGAGTTCGACGCGTCCCTCGGCGTCGGCCGGCGGCTCGCCGAGCGCCTGCTCGACGAAGGGCTGATCTGCCGTGCGCTCGGCAACACCCTCGCCTTCTCGCCGCCGCTGGTGATCTCCGAGGCGGAGGTGGACGAGGTGGTGGACCGCTTCGGCCGCGGTCTGGACCGCCTGACCGGCGAGCTCGAGGCGGAAGGCGTGGCCTGAAGCCGGGATCCCCCCGGGGGCCTCTTGTCGATGCCGCTCGAGTTTGTAGAATAAGAATCCGATTCTGATTCTTGTTCTAGCCCCGGAGACCTCGTGAGCGACGACCGCAAGCTCGACAGCGTCACACGCCCCAAGCAGGCCCGCAGCCAGGAGACCCTCTACCGCATCCTGGACGCCGCCGAGGCGCTGATCGAGGAGAAGGGCCTGCTCGACGTTTCCATCCCCGAGATCGTGCGCCGGGCGGGCTCGTCGGTGGGCGGCTTCTACGCCCGCTTCCGGGACAAGAACGAGCTGCTGCGCGCCCTCGAGGAGCGCTTCTTCGGGCAGATGGAGGACAAGCTGGAGCAGCTCGCCGACCCCGGGCAGTGGGGCGAGGCCGGGATTCCCGAGATCGTGAGCGCGTGCGTCCACGAGCTGGTGACCACCGCCCGGGAGCGCCGCAACCTGATCGCGGCGGTCCTCTCCACCTCCGCCCGCGATCCCGAGTTCCTGGAGGCGGGGCTGCGCTTCCGGCGCGGCGTGTCCAGGCGCATGAGCGAGCTGTTGCTCACCCGCCGCGAGCAGATCCACCACCCCGAGCCCGAG
>JAPUKG010000184.1 GCA_027295775.1 Pseudomonadota bacterium | reverse complement strand
GACATGACCCTGAACGGAATCCTGACGCGGCCTGAGGAACCGACGTGAACGAGAAGAACGTAAGAGACCGGATCGAGCGCGGCTTCGCCGCCTGGGGCCACTGGGTGTACCGGCGCGCCGGGCTGGTGATCGCGCTGGCCGGGGCGCTGACGGCGGGCGCCGCCTCCCAGCTCCCCACGATGTGGATGGACACCTCCTTCGAGGGCATCTTCGCCGAAGACGCTCCCGCCCGCGTGGCCTACGACCGCTTCCGCGAGCAGTTCGGTCGCGACACGATGATCCTGGTGGCGATCCAGCCGCCGGCGGTCTTCGACCTCGGATTCCTCGAGAAGCTGCGTGCCTTCCAGGAGGACGTGGAGGAGAACGTCCCGCGCCTCGTCGAGGTGACGAGCCTCATCAACGTGCGCCAGACCCGCGGAGTGGGCGATGAGCTGATCGTCGGGGACTTCCTGGAAGACTGGCCGGAGACGCCGGAAGAGCTGGCGGAGGTGAAGCGCCGCGCCCTGTCGAACCCGGTCTACGTGAACAACATCGTCTCGAAGGGCGGTGACTTCACCGCGCTGGTGATCGAGACCGAGGTCTACGGCGGCGATGCCGAGAGCGACGAGTTCGCCGGCTTCGACGCCGACGACGGGGAGCTCACCCCGGGCGAGGAGCCGGCCTTCCTCACCGGCACCGAGAACGCCGAAATCGTGGCCGCGCTCTACGAGGTGATGGCGCGCCACGAGAGCGAGGATTTCCCGATGTGGGCAGGGGGCACACCGGTCCAGACCCACGAGCTGCAGGTCAACATGCAGCGCGACATGGCGCGCTTCACCGGCCTGGCCGTACTCACCATCATCGTCGCCCTGTCGCTGCTCTTCCGGCGCTTCTCGGGCGTGGTGCTGCCGTTGGTGACGGTGATCCTCTCGGTCATCTGCACCATGTCGCTGATGGCGGCCAGCGGCACACCGCTGATGCTGCCGACGCAGATCCTGCCGTCGTTCCTGCTCGCCGTCGGCGTGGGAGGCGCCGTCCACATCCTGGCGATCTTCTACCAGGCGCTGCGCAGGGGGGAGACCAAGGAAGACGCCATCGCCTCGTCCCTGGGCCACTCGGGCCTCGCCGTCGCGATGACCGGGCTCACCACGGCCGGCGGGCTGCTCTCCTTCGCCGGCGTCGGGATGGTGCCCATCTCGCACTTCGGCATCTTCGCTCCGGCCGGCGTGATGGTGGCGCTGTTCTTCGTGCTCACGCTCCTGCCGGCACTGATCGCCGTCTTCCCGGTGCGGGCGACCCCCGGCAAGGCCCGAGGCATGTTCGCTTCCCAGCGGGCGCTGATCCGGATCGGCGACTTTGCCACCCGGCATCCTGTGCCGGTGGCAGCGGCCTGGGGAGCCGTGCTCGTCGTCTGCCTGGCGGGCACCTTCCGCCTCTCCTTCAGCCACAACCCCTTCGAGTGGTTCCCGGAGGACTCCGGTCCCCGGGTCGCCGGGGAGTTGATGAACGAGGCGATGGAGGGAGCGCTCTTCCTCGAGTTCCTGATCCACACGAAGCAGGAGAATGGGCTGCACGACCCGGACCTGCTGCGCCGCCTGGACGAGATCGCCGAGGCCGTCGCCGGGGTCCACTACGGGCCCGCGAAGGTGGGGCAGACCCAGTCGCTGGTGGATGTCGTGAAGGAGATCCACCAGGCGCTGAACGAGAACCAGTCCGCCTACTATGCCGTGCCAGATCAGCGGAGGCTCGTGGCCCAGGAGCTGCTGCTCTTCGAGAACAGCGGCTCCGACGACCTGGAGAACTTCGTCGACCCCCAGTTCGCCACAGCGCGAGTCACCCTGAAGATCCCCATGGGCGACGCGGTGAACTTCCCGCCGCTGTTCCGACTGCTGGAAGCGGAGGTGGAGCGCGTCCTGGCAGGGACCGCCAGCTTCGAGCTCACGGGGATGGGCTTCCTGTTGGCCGAGACGGTGCTGTCGGTGATGCACACCATGGCGCGCAGCTACGTGATCGCCTTCCTCGTCATCACGCCGCTGATGGTGCTGCTGATCGGCCGGGTCAAGCTCGGGTTGGTCGCCATGATCCCCAACCTGGCGCCCATCGTGATCACCCTCGGGGTCATGGGCTGGCTGGGCGTGGGCATCGACACCTTCACCCTGCTGATCGGCTGCATCGCCATCGGCCTGGCCGTGGACGACACCATCCACTTCATGCACAACTTCCGCCGCTACTACCAGCAGTCCGGAGACGTGCGCGAAGCCGTCCGCCAGACGCTGGCCACCAGCGGCCAGGCCATGCTGGTGACCTCCGTGGTGCTCTCCACCGGCTTCTTCATCTACATGGGCTCTGCGATTGGTGGGCTCTTCCGCTTCGGACTCCTGACCGGCTCCACTATCATCGTCGCCTTCCTGGCGGACATCCTGCTGGCACCGGCCCTGATGGCGCTGGTGGTGCGCCCCCAGCAGGCCAGCGAAGCCGCGCCCGCGACCCCCCTGGAGGTGACCCGATGATGCTCTCACACCGCTCCACCCGGATCCCCTCGGTGCTGCTCGGCCTGCTGGCCCTGGCGGCCGCCGGCGCGGCGACCGGCGTGGAGGACGCCGGACCCATGACCGGGCGCCAGGTCATGGACCTGGTGGACGCGCGCGACGACGGCGACCACGCCACCCAGGACATGAAGATGATCCTGATCGACAAGAACGGCAGCCAGCGCAAGCGCACCATCCGCTCCTACCGCATGGACAAGGGCGAGGATTCCTACTCGATCATGTTCTTCCTCGACCCGGCGGACGTGAAGGACACCGGCTTCCTCACCTACGACTACGACGAAGTCGACCGCGACGACGATCAGTGGCTCTACCTGCCGGCCCTGAAGAAGACCAAGCGCATCGCCTCCGGCGACAAGAGCGGAAGCTTCATGGGCTCGGACTTCAGCTACGCGGACATGACCGACCGCAACCTCGACTCCTACGACTACAAGCTCCTCAAGGAGGACGAGCTGGATGGCCACCCGATCTGGATCGTGGAGGGGGTGCCCAACACGAAGGAGGAGATCGAAGAGACCGGCTACACCCGGCAGATCATCTTCATCCGCAAGGACAACCACGTGGTCGTGCGCGCCAAGAGCTGGCTCAAGAAGGGCGGCCGCAACAAGTACCTGGACGTGAAGAAGCTCGAGGAGATCGACGGGATCTGGACAGCCACCGAGATGCACATGACCACGAAGAAGGGCAAGAAGACCCTGCACAAGACGGTCTTGATCTCGGACAACGTCCGCTACGGCCAGGAGATGAACGAGGACCAGTTCTCGCTGCGACAGCTCGAGAAGGGCCTTTAGGCGAGGGTCCGGGCAGCTGGTGAGTTCCAAAACGCTCTGGGCGTTCGCGACGGTTGCCGTCGCCCTGCTCCCGATCCTGGCCGCAACCTCCGCGCCCGCCGACGACTTCGACGATCTCGGCGGCTTCGGCGGGGAGGAGGAGGACGAGTTCGTCGTCGACGTGGACGAGGGCTCCGACGTCGATCGCTGGTGGGACCTGGACGGCAGCGTCGCCGTCAGCAGCTCGGTCAACTATCTCTCCCACGAGTCGGCCACGGGCGACGACTTCACTGGTCTCTCGCGGCTCCGCCTGCGGCTCAACCTCCAGCTCGACGTGGACCTGCCCCGGGAGTGGGATCTCCGGGTCTCGCCCCACATCTGGTACGACCTCTCCTACGTCATCAACGGCTTCGGGAACTTCACCGCCGCCGTGCGCGACGACTACGAGTGGGAGGGGGACTTCCAGGACTCGTACATCGAGGGCCCGATCCTCGAAAGTCTGGACCTGAAGGTCGGCCGCCAGGTGGTCAACTGGGGGCGCTCGGACTCGATCCGCGTACTCGACGTGCTGAACCCGCTGGACAACCGCGAGCCCGGCCGGG
>JAPUKG010000183.1 GCA_027295775.1 Pseudomonadota bacterium | reverse complement strand
CCGGTAGCGCTGCCCATCCCGCTCCACCGGCTCGCCGGCGTCGGCTCCCGGCAGGTCGGCCTCGAGCCCCGAGTCCGGCACGAGCACGGTCAGTCGTGTGGCGCCCGCCGGAAACGCGACGCGAAGGGGCACCTCCTCGCCTTTGGGATCGCCGGTGACGGGAAGCCGGTAGAGGAACGAGACCTCCTGATCGCCGGGATAGAAGGGGCCCCAGTAGAAGAGGCGCCGGCCCCGCTCCTCGAAGCTGCCCGCGAAGGCGCCCAGGGCCGGCGTGAACTGGGTGGCGCCCTCGGGCAGCTCGGTCTCGAATGGCGCGGGCACGGTGTCGCGGTCGTCCGGCGCTACATAGACCACCCCGCTGCCCCCGTTCTTCACCCGGTGAAGCTGCTGCACCGCCAAGGCACCGCCGATCCAGTCGATGCGCAGCTCGGTCTCGCCCATCTCGAGGGCGCGGGCGCTGGTGACCGGCTCCTCCACCCGAATCACCAGCTCGAGCTCGGGGCTGTCGGGCGCGAACGCGGCGCGCTCACCAAAGGGAACGCCGCGGTAGCGCGTGCCCACCACGTAGGCCAGGTCGGGTGCATTCGAGACGCCGTCGAAGCGGAACGCGCCGTCGGCGTCGGTCTCGGTCTCGCGCAGCCCGGCGCGCCCGTCCTGGCCGAGGGCGTAGAGGGCCACGGTGAGCCCCGACATGTCGGCGTCGGCGACCGTGGCCGGGTCTCCGTGCACCACGGTCCCGCGAATCGACGCCTCGCCGGCGGGAACGTCGGGAACCGCTCTCGCCTCCGTCTGTCCCAAGGCCGCCCCGGCCCACCACAGGAGGGCCAGGACCGCCAGCAGCGCCTGTCTCATCCGGTCTGCGACTCGCGCGAGGGGTGCGGCCACATGACCGCGAGGCTGCCCAGGATGAACACGCCGCCGCCGATCCACAGCCAGTTCACCAGGGGGTTGCGGTAGACCTTGAGGGTGGCCGAGCCGTCGTGCTCGATGTTGGTCAGGATGACGTACACGTCCTCCTGGAGCGTCGAGTAGATGGCCGGGATCGACGCCGGCTGCTGCTCGAGCCAGTACACGCGCTTCTCGGGCGTCATGGTGGTGAGGCCGGTCTCGCCGCGGTAGAGCGCGATGCGCGCGCGCGCGCCGCCGTAATGCTGCTCCGGGATCGCGTCGGCAGTCAGGTATTCGAGCCGGTACGGCTCGATCACCATGGACTCCCCGGGCTGGATGTTCTCGAGCCGCTCCTGGTTGAAGGAGGCGCCCGCCACCCCGATCAGGACGAAGACGATGCCGAGGTGCACGATGTAGCCGCCGTAGCGGCGCTGGTTCCGGCGCAGCAGGGTGGCGAAGGCCCTGACCACCGACTCTCCGCGCCGGCTCACGCGGGCCGCGATCGCCTGGGCGTACTCCTGCACGATGGTCGCGATCACGAATGCGCACAGGCTCCAGCACGTGAGCGGCCAGAAGCCGACGTCTCCCCAGAGGATCGCGCCGAGGAGCGCCGCGCAGGCCACGCCCGCCGAGGCCGGCCACACGAACTGGCGCCGGATGCTGGCGAACGAGGCGCGCCGCCACGCGATCAGCGGCCCCACGCCGACGAGCAGCAGGAGGAAGAGCGCCAGGGGTCCGGCCATGGTGTTGAAGAACTTGGGGCCGACCACGATCTTCTCGCCGGTGACCCACTCCGTTGCGACCGGGAAGAGCGTGCCGGTGAACACCACCACCAGGATCGCCAGGAAGATCCAGTTGTTGAGCAGGAAGCTGGCCTCGCGCGACACGACAGACTCGAGCCGGTTGGTGCTGCGCAGCTCGCGCCGCCGATAGAGCAGTGCGCCAAAGAAGAGCGCCACCACGCAGAGCAGGTAGGCGAGGAAGATCTTCCCGAACCAATCGGTCTGCGCGAAGGCGTGCACGGACTGGACGATGCCGCTCCGGGTGAGGAACGTGCCGAACAGACACAGTCCGTACGTCATGCCGATCAGCACCAGGTTCCAGATCTTCAGCATGTCCCGCTTTTCCTGGATCATTACCGAGTGGATGTAGGCGGTCGCCACCAGCCACGGCATGAAGGATGCGTTCTCGACCGGGTCCCACGCCCAGTAGCCGCCCCAGCCCAGGACCTCGTAGGCCCAGCGCCCGCCCAGCAGGATGGCCACACCCAGCACCGCCCACGCGAACAGGGTCCAGCGCCGAGTGGTGCGGAACCAGGTCGTACCGAGCTCGCCGGTGACCAGCGCCGCGAAGGCGAACGAGAACGGCACCGCAAATCCCACGAAGCCCGTGTAGAGCATGAGCGGGTGGATCATCATGACCGGGTGCTGGAGGAGCGGGTTCAGGCCGGTGCCATCGGACAGGACCTGGCCCGGCGGGACCTTTTCGAACGGCGAGGTGACGAAGTTCGTGAGCACCAGGAAGAACGTGGCGTTGGCCATGAGCATGACCACCACCCACGGGACGAGCGTGCGGTTCGAGCGGCGGCTCGCCCAGATGGCTCCGGCCGAGTAGGCGCACAGCATCCACAGCCAGAGCAGGAGCGAGCCGGCCTGGCCGCCCCAGAGCGCCGCCAGCCGGTAGTGCAGGGGCATCGTGGTGGCCGAGTGCGCGGCCACGTAGACCAGCTGGTAGTCGTGGTTGGCCAGGGCCCAGAAGAGCGAGAACATCGAGAGCGACACGAAGGCCAGCACCAGCCACACCGCGCGCTCCGCCACGCGTGTCCAGTCGGCGCGGCGCGCGACGCCCGCGGCGACACCCGCCGCGATGCCGACCAGCGCCGCGGCCAGTGCGAACCGAAGGGCGTAGAGGCCGATGTCCGACACGCCGCACTCCGTACCCCACCGCCCCCAACCGGGGTGGTGGAGGTCTCTGGCTCAGAGCTCCGCTGCCTCGGGAGCCTGCGCCTCGAACTTCGAGGGACACTTCGCGAGGACGTTGTGGGCGATGAACACGGCTCGGTCGCCCTCCCCGTCGAGCCGACCTTCGATGACCACCTCGGCGCCGTCCGCGAACAGATCCGGGGTCTCGAGGCCCAGGTAGACCACGCGCAGTGAACCGCTCGGTGCGACCGCCGCGTGGGGCGGGTCGTTCTGGACCGCGAAGAAGACCTGCTTG
This sequence comes from Pseudomonadota bacterium, assembly GCA_027295775.1. Classification (GTDB taxonomy): domain Bacteria; phylum Myxococcota_A; class UBA9160; order UBA9160; family UBA4427; genus JAPUKG01. The sequence goes on along the minus strand of JAPUKG010000183.1, from coordinate 7,139 downwards.
CCGCCCACGTCCCGCTCGATCGAACCGTCCGCGACATAGCCGTGCACGCGAAGCGAGTCGCCGCGCTCGCCCGGCCCGGCCGCCAGGAACTCGTCCAGGGTCTGGTAGTACTGGTAGGTGGAGCCCGGCTCCAGATTGGTGGCGCCGTACCACGCCAGCAGCACGGCCACGGCGGTCGCGCCGACCGCGATCTGGGCACCCTTGGACATAGCTGGATGGATTCCTTCGCTGGAGCGCGAGCTCCCGCCAACTGTACCCTGGCGCCGGCCGCTGTCAAACGTCGCCACACCCGAAACCTTCCCAATTTCGCGAACTTGCGAGATTCGTGACGGTTGACACTGGAACTCCGCGCCGCTAATCCGCAGACATGCCCGCGCACCTCTCCCGCCGCTCCCGGGGCCTCCGGCCCTTCCTCGCCATGGAGGTGATGGAGCGGGCCTTCGCCATGGAGCGGGCCGGGACGCGGGTCGCGCACCTGGAGATCGGCGAGCCGGACTGGGACCCGCCCGCAGCTGCGGCTGCGGCCTGCGAGCGCGCGCTCCGCGACGGCGAGACCCACTACACCGACAGCCGCGGCCTGCCGGAGCTGCGCGAGGCGATCGGAGTCCATCTCCAGGAGCGCTTCGGCGTGACCGTCGATCCCGAGCGCGTGATCGTGACCAGCGGGACCTCGCCCGCCATGCTCCTGGCCTTCTCTCTGCTGGTCGATCCGGGCGACGAGGTGATCCTCGGCTCGCCCCACTACCCGTGCTACCCCAACTTCATCCGCTACTGCGGCGGAACGCCGGTGGAGATCGCCAGCGATGCCGCCTCGGGCTACCAGCTGGACCCGGACGCGGTGCGGCGTGCGGTGACCCCGCGCACTCGCGCGATCATCGTGGCCTCGCCGGCCAATCCGACCGGGGCGGTCCAAAGCGAGGAGACGCTGCGCTCGCTGGCGGGGATCGGGCTTCCCCTGGTCTCGGACGAGATCTACGACGGACTCGTCTACGGCGGGGCCAAAGTGACGTCCGCCCTTCAGCTCGGATCGGACGCCTTCGTGCTGGATGGCTTCTCCAAGCGCTACGGCATGACGGGGTTCCGGCTGGGTTGGTTGGTGGCTCCCGCCTGGGCGCTGCGCCCGCTGCAGATCATGCAGCAAAATCTCTTCATCTCCGCCAACCGCTTCGTGCAGTACGCCGGCATGGCGGCGCTGCGCGATGGCGCCGCGACGGTGGCGGCCGCCCGCGAGTCCTGCGCGCGGCGCCGCGTTCTCCTGGTCGACGGTCTGCGCGAGCTGGGCTTCGACGTGCCGCGGCTCCCCGACGGCGCCTTCTACGTGCTGGCCGGAGCCCGGCGCTTCGCCGCTCGCTTCGGCGGGGACTCCCAGCGGTTGGCCTTCGAGATCCTGGAGCGCGCGCACGTGGGGACCACCCCCGGCGTCGACTTCGGCGCTGCGGGCGAGGGGATGCTGCGCTTCTGCTACGCGGTCTCGGAGGAGACGATCGCGCAGGCGCTGACCCGCCTCGCCCGGGTGCTGCCCGAGCTGGAGGCTGCGAAGACGTGAAGATCCGTGCCGCCGAACACTTCGCCACCTGCGCAGGGCCCGGCGACTTCCCGCCTGCGCGGCCGCACCTGCCCGAAGTGGCGTTCCTCGGTCGCTCGAACGTGGGCAAGTCGAGCCTCCTCAACCGGCTGGTCGCGCGCCGCCAGCTGGCCCGTACCAGCGGGACGCCGGGCAAGACGCGCCTGATCCACTTCTACAAGGTGGCCGCCGCGTCGCGCGAGCTGCTGCTGGTCGACCTTCCGGGCTACGGCTGGGCCAAGGTGTCGCGGAAGGAGCGCGAGAGCTGGCAGCGGCTGGTGGAGAGGTACCTCGAGGACCGGCCGGTCCTGTGCGCGGCCGTGCTCCTGCAGGACCTGCGGCGCGAGCCGGGCGAGGACGAGGAGCTGCTCCTCGAGTGGCTGGCGGAGCGCAAGATCTCATCGCTGGTCGCGCTGACGAAGGTCGACAAGCTGAAGCCGGGGAAGCGGGCGGGGCGGCAGAAGGAGCTGCAAGCGAGGTTCCCGATGGCGGAGCAGGTGATCGCGACCTCGGCGGAGAAGGGGACGGGGATCGCCGAGCTCTGGCGGGCGATTCTGGAGCGGCTTCCGTAGGCCGTCGTCTACCGGAACAGATTCATCTCCGGATCGCGCAGCGTGTCGCGAATGCGGCCACCGCCTTCGGGCACGATGCCGGTGATCCAGATGGCCGGCGTTCCGGAGTCCTTGCCCATGAGCAGGCCGGCGGCGGCGGCGAGCTGGTCGGCGGTGGCGGTGGTGGTGACGACGAGCTCGCGGCCGGTGAGGTCGGCGCGACCGCGGGCGTCTTCGATGGGTGCGAGTCCGGCGCTGCCGATGGCGGCGTCGACCAGGCCCTCTCGCCAGGGGCGGCCGAACGTGTCGCTCACGATGACGCCGACGCGCCGGGCGCCGCGGCGGGCGAGGTCCGCGCGCAGGCGCTCGGCCGAGGCGTCCGGGTCGAGCGGGAGGAGCACGGCGATGTCGGGACCCGGTGCGTTCGACAGATCGACCCCGGCGTTGGCGCACACGAAGCCGTGGCGGGTCTCGCAGATGAGGACGCCGTGCCCGCGGCGCACGATGCGCGCGGACTCGCGCAGGACGACCTCCACATGGCGCGGGTCCTTGTCGTCTTCGGCCGCGATCTGCTGTGCCTCCTCCGAGGGCTCGACGTCGGCCAGGGCGACGAGCCGGTTCTCGGCCTTCGACACGATCTTCTGACACACGACGAGGACACCGCCTTCGAGCGCGATGCCCGCGCGATCGGCGGCGGCCCGGACGAGCTCGGCCAGGTCCTGCCCCGGCTCCACGATGGGGATGCCGGGCAACGCCTGGAGGCGGAGCTCGGACGGTGCGGCGGGACTCATCGCGGCGGCCAGCCCAACCGCTCGAGCAGGGCACGGGTGTGCGCGCCGCCGCCGGGCTGCGCCAGGAAGCACGCGACGTCCTCGGCGCGGTCGAGATCGACGGCCAGCGAGGGGAGGGGGAGCTCGCGGTAGGGCACGCCCGCCGCGCTCGCGGCGTCGCGGTGGGCCACCGCGCTGTCGGCGCCAAAGCGCGACGCGATCGCATCCGAGGGCGCGCGCAGGAGGGCCGCGGTTCCGCCGTCGCCGGACGGCGCCAGGACCGCGCCGCGCCCCCCGAGCTCCCGCAGTGCCTCGAAGAGTGCCTCGAGGTCACCGGGCAGCGCGCCTGCCACGTCGCCCAGCACCACCAGCCACGGCTCGTCGGGCGCGAGATCGACCTCGCGTGCCGCGGCGTCGAGGGCCGGGTTGAGTCCCGGGTCCGTCCGCAGGAGCGCGCGCGCGCCGGCCGCTTCCGCCGCGGCCGCCACGTCCCGATCGGGCGTGACCACGGCGGTTCGGTCGAGGGATGGCGTCGCGGCGAGGGCGGCGAGTACGTCCTCGAGCATGGCCAGAGAGAGCGCCGCCAGGGCATCGCGCGGAAGCTCGCGACCGAGCCGCGACTTCCCGGCGGCCAGGTGCTTCACCGGCACCACCGCGGCACTCATCGCAGGGGCTTCACGGGCAGGCCACCGCAGCTGCTCATCGCAGCTCGTCGGCGAGCTCGAGGGCGGCCTCGGCCAGGCGCGTCGACGCCGCCAGGTCGACCATCACGGTGTCGACGACCCGCGTGCGCAGGCCCAGGTCCTCGATGGCCGCGGCCTGCTCGGCGTCGCGCTCGTCGAAGACGAAGCCGCCGGCCAGTCCCGTGTAGAGGCCCGCCACGCCCTTCGCCGACACCTCCACGCCGATGCCGCGGAGCAACCGGTCCGCCGGCCCCTTGATGGGGGCGCCGCCCACGATGGGCGAGACGGCGACCACAGGAGCCGACGACGCGGCAATGGCGTCGCGAATGCCCGGAATGGCCAGGACCGGCCCGATCGAGACCACCGGATTGCTCGGGCACACCACGATCACGCCCGCCGAGCGGATCGCCTCGATCACGCCGGGTGCCGGGCGCGCCCGCTGCGCCGCCGAGAGATCGACGCCTTGCACGTCGTCCGGCGCGCCGTCCCGCGCCAGGTACTCCTCGAAGTGCACCGTGTGCCCGCCCGACAACTCGACAAGGGTGGGGCACGGATCCTCGGACATGGGCAGGATGCGCGTCGCCACCCCGAGGTGGCGACGCAGCTCGTCGGCGATCTCGGCCAGCCCTGCGCCCGCGCGCAGGCGCAGGGTGCGGTGCAGGGAGTGGGCGAGATCGCGGTCGCCCAGTCGGAACCAGACCTCGTGGCCCAGGGCGCCGAGCTGGTCGACCACCGTCGTGCTGTCCCCGGCCAGGCCGTACCCCTTCTGGGTGTCGACGGCGCCCGCCAGGGTGTAGGTCACGATGTCCAGGTCGGGCGACACGTGCACGCCGTAGAACTCGGCGTCGTCGCCGGTGTTCACGATGGCGGTGACGTCGGCGGCGGGAACCGCGCGCACCAGGCCTCGCAGCAGGCGCGCCGCGCCGACGCCGCCCGCCAGCGCCACGACCGCGCCGCGCGGCCCGTGGCTCACTGCGCAGCCGGAGGCGCCGGGGTCGCCGCGGGAGCCGATCGCCGCGCTCGGCGCTCCTCGCGCAGTGCCTTGACGGCGCGCTGGTTGATCGGGAGGCGTGCGGCGATCTCTCGGATCGCCGGATCCAGTCGGAGCGGGGGCGCCCCCTGCGCCTCGTCCAGGCCGACCAGAAGGATCAGGCGCTGCTGGTCCTGGACGATCTCCTCTTCCAGGGAGACGATCAGCGCGTCGAGGAAGGCGCCGACGTCGGGCTCGGCGCCGTGAACGGGACCGGGTGCCGTCGTGAGGAAGATCCAGCCGACGAAGAGGCCGAGCAGCGCTCTCATCGGGCGCGATTCTTCTGGACGCTCCGCGAGCCGTCAAGCGCGGCCGAGGTCTGGGGCTTCGAGTGCCGTCGAGCGCCGCTGAGGCGCGCGGTCCGCACCCCGGTCGTGGCCGCGGCTTCACGCGCCGGCTTCTCGGCAGCTTCTGGGGGGCCCAGCGCGGCCCCAGCCCGACCAGAGGGGCGCGCGGAGCCGGCACGCGACTTGCTCCGGGTCTGCGTGTGCTCGCCCGATTCCCCATCGTCCTCGTGCCGCTGCTGTGCGGACTGGCTCTCCTTCCCGCGCCGGCCGCCAGCGCGACGGAGCTGCGCTGGCGCCGTGTCGTCACGCCGACGCGGGGCAGCGGACTCACCGCCATCGCCGCCGATCCGCGCAGCGACCGGGTGGCCCTGGGCGACGCCACCGGCGTTCTGCTGAGTGACGGTTACGGTTACGGTGACGGCGATGGTGGCGGGGAGGACCCCGTCTTTCGCCGGGTCGCGCGCGTGGATGCGGTGACGGATCTCGTCTTCGACGAGCACGGATCCCTGTGGATCGGAAGCCTGCGCGGACTGTGGCAGCTCGACCCGTCCGGCCGGCTCGGGCGGCGCTCCCCCGCGGCTGGCGACGCCGGTCAGCTCGTGCATCGCGTCGCGACTCTCGGCGGTCTTCTCGTGCTCGCGACCCAGGACGGGGCGTTCGTGTCGGCTCGCGGCGGACGGGCGTGGCAGCGACTGCGGGGCGGCCTTTCGAGCGGGCCGGTGCGCGCGGTGGCGCTCCGGCCCGGCGACGGGCCGGGTGTGACGGAGGCCTGGCTTCTCGCCGGCGTCGATCTGTGGCGGGTAACCCTTCGCCTCGAGGGGGGCGCCCTGCGCACCGAGTCCGAGCGCCAGCGTCCGATCGCGGGACGCCCGACGTCGGCGCAGCCCGTGGACCTGGCGATCGACCTCGACGATGCCGAGCTGGTGGTGCTGTATCCGATGCACCTGGCCCGCCGCCGGGCCGGCGGAAGCTGGCGCGTGGTCGAGCTACCGCTTCCTCCCGGGGCCCGCGCGCGCCGGATCGGCCGGGCGGGCCCCCAGCTGTGGATCGCGCACGACCGCGGGCTCCAGCGCGCCTCGGGTCTGGGGGGCCCGTGGCAACGCGCGGGTGCGCCGGCCGGACGGGCGCCCGGCCGGGGGGTGGTCGCCTCGGGCGGGCGAATCCTCGCTGCCACGTCCCAGGGTCTGCTGGCCGCGGACCCCGTCGCCCGCGTCGCCTCCGTGCCCGCGCCGGTGACGGCGTCGACCGGCCCGGCTCCGCGCGATCCCGGCATCCAGGCCCTGCACGGTGCCGCCCTTCGCTACGCCGGCCTCGAGCCGGAGCGCTTCCGCGCGCTGCGGCGCAGCCTTCGCTGGCGGGGCTGGCTTCCCAAGCTGAGCCTGCACTTCGACGTCGACCACGAGCGCTCCTACGCGGAGGACTACGACGAGGCCTTCATCAGCGGCGACACCCGGTTCCTGAACGACTGGGACCGGGACCGCAGCCTCGACTACGACGGCGGTTTCACGCTCTCCTGGGACCTCAGCGACGGCGCTTACGATCCCGAGGTGATCGATCTGTCGCGGGAGGCGCGGCAGGTGATCGCCCTGCGCGACGACGTGCTCGACGAGATCAACCAGCTCTACTTCGAGCGCCAGCTCCTCTTGGAGCGGCTGGCGGCGGCCCCGGATCCCGCCCAACCCGGGGCCCTCGAGATGCAGTTGCGCGCCCGAGAGCTGGCAGCCGGGCTCGACGCCTGGACCGGCGGCTGGTTCAGCCGGGGGCGGGATGACACCCGTTAGCCCCTCCGGGCCACCTACCCCCGGGGCGATCCTCTGGATTTCGGGGGATCGATCCCCCAAGATGGTGCCGCCCCGAAGGAGTCAACAGGATGTCCCCCCCGCGCCCGGGCGCCTCCCACCTGGCGTTGCTAACGCTCATCGCGATCTCGCTGATCCCGACGGCGACCTCGGCCGACGTGATCTTCCGCCTCAAGACGAGGATGGGCAAGATCGACATCGCGCTCTTCACGGACTTCGTCCAGGGGGAGCCCACGCGGCTCGCCGTCAACTTCCAGGACTACGCGGCGCAGGGCCTGTTCAACAAGTCCATCATCCACTACGCCCACCCGGGCTTTGTGATCCAGGGCGGACGCTTCGTACACCGGGGCGGGGAGTTCAGCGAGGTGATCGAGCGACTCCCGGTCACCGGCGGTCCGACCTTCGCCCTCGAGAAGGGCACCATCGCGCTGGGTCGCCCGCGCAACTCGCCGGAC
>JAPUKG010000182.1 GCA_027295775.1 Pseudomonadota bacterium | reverse complement strand
AGAGCCAGGTGGCCCGGGCGGCCTACCGGCTGCGGGCGGGCTTCCGGGCGGCGCTCACCGGCACGCCCGTCGAGAACCGGCTCGAGGAGCTCTGGAGCCAGCTCCACTTCCTGAACCGCGGGCTCCTGGGCGGACTCCGGCGCTTCCAGGAGCAGACCGCCCGACCGATCGAATCCGGAGACGCCGCGGCGGCGGCGCGGTTCCGCGAGCGGATCCGCCCGTTCATCCTGCGCCGGCTCAAGCGCGAGGTGGCGCCCGAGCTTCCGCCCCGCACCGAGGTGGTGCTCCGCTGCGAGCTCGACCAGGACGAGCGGGCGGTCTACGACGCGGTCCGGGCCGCGGCGCGGCGCGACGTGGTGGCGCAGCTCGCCGACGGCGGCAACGTGCTGGCGGCCCTGGAGGCGCTGCTCCGCCTGCGCCAGGCGGCCTGTCACTCGGGCCTCGTGCCCGGCCAGTCGGCGGAGCGCTCCGCGAAGGTCGACCACCTGCACGAGCGACTCGAGCAGGCGGTGGAGGACGGGCACAAGTCGCTGGTCTTCTCCCAGTGGACCTCGCTCCTCGATCGTGTCGAGCCGCACCTGCGCCGGCGGCAGCTCGACTTCGCGCGCCTGGACGGATCCACCCGCGACCGGGCCGGTGTGGTCGGCCACTTCCAGGACGAGGCCGGACCCCCGGTACTCCTGATCTCCCTGAAAGCCGGCGGCACCGGGCTCAACCTCCACGCTGCGGATCACGTCTTCTTGCTCGATCCGTGGTGGAACCCGGCCGTCGAGGCACAGGCCGCAGACCGCGCCCACCGGATCGGGCAGCGGCGGCCCGTGTTCGTGCACCGCCTGGTGGCCGAGGGAACGGTGGAAGAGGGAATCCTCGAGCTGCAGCAGCGCAAGCGCGCGCTCTCGGAGGTGGCCCTCGGGGAGGCCGACCGGGCCGCCTCGCTCAGCCGCGAGGAGCTCCTCGCCCTACTCTCTCGATGAGCTCCTCGCCCCGGGACCCGCCGCCCCCGCCTCAATGGTCATCGGTTCCGAACATCGTCTTCTCGTAGTGGTCGGCCATCTCGGCCAGGTAGCGCACCGTGGCCTCGATCTCGGCGTCGCCGGCGTCGTCCACGTGCAGCGTGTTCACCATGACCAGCACGTCTCGCTTCACGGCCATGGCACCGTGGGGAAGGCTGTAGTTGAGGCGCAGCGCATCGGTCAGGCGCATGGGATGGATCACGCTCACGTCGCCGATCTTGGAGAAGACGCGCACCAGCTGTCGGCCCTCGAAGTCGAAGAAGTCGAGCTCGACGATCTGGCGCCGCCCCTCCTGGAACTCGAGCTCGATGCGGGTCTCCGAGAAGCCCCACTCGCAGCGCTCGCACACCTGCCGACAGATCTCGATGAAGGCATCCCGAGCGGACAGGGCTGGTCCTCCTTGGCCGTCGCCAGGATATCAGCTCGGGGCGCCGAAGATCGTCACCTGGTGACGCATCGCAGCCACTCACGATCGGGACGGGGGTTCCGGCTGGAGAGGAGTCCACGGATGGGAGCCCGGGAGGAATCCCCGTTCGCCGCGAGCGCCGAGGAGCCCGAGATCCAGGAGACGCGCCTCGCGATCCAACGCGTCCTGGAGCGGGCCCCCATCAGCGAGATGGCGCGCCGCGCCCTGGAAGGGGCGCTCGAAGCCCTCCGGCGGGAGACGGACTGAAGACCCACCGCAGCCTGCGAGCCGGCGCCGGGTGGGTATCTTCTCGGCCCCCATGGCGACCCCCACCATCCTCACCCTCGTCCGCCACGGCGAGACCTCGGCGAATCTCGACGGCGTCTGGCACGGGTCCACGGACACGGCGCTGACCGAGCGGGGCCACCGCCAGGCCGCCCGCGCCGCCGACTACCTGAAGGAGCGGCACGGCGACACCACCGCTCTCTACAGCAGCCACCTGCGCCGGGCGCGCGATACGGCCAGGCCGATCGCCGCCGTGCTGGGCCTGGCGCCGAAGGTGGACGAGGGGCTGGGCGAGTACGACCTGGGCAGCTGGGAGGGCAAGACCTACAAGGAGCTCTTCGAGACCCACCGGCTCTGGGACCACCTGAAGAAGGACCCGGACTTCGCGCCCCACGGCGGGGAGTCCCCGATGGCCGCGACCGTCCGCGTGGACGCCGCGCTGCGCCGGATCGCCGCGGCGCACGACGGCGAGCGGGTCGTGATCGTCACGCACGGCGGTGTCCTCAGCATGACCCTCGCCTACGTGCTGGAGGGGGACTACACGCAGTGGCGCCGGGTCATGGAGAACTGCGCGGTGAGCGAGCTCGTGATCGAGCCGGAGCCCAGTCTGCTGAGCTTCAACCACACTGGGCACCTGGAGGGGATCTAGGCCCCCCGCCCCGGCCTCGCGCCCCCGGGGGTCACGCTCGCCGTGCGCACCCTCCGCGCCGGGCTCCGCCGCGCTTCCTAGCCAGAGTCCTTCGACCGGATCACCAGGAACGGCCGCTCGACGAACGTGTAGGACAGGCACGCGAGGCCGTAGCTGACGGCGAGGACGATCGCAAAGCGGCCGAGCCCGCGCGGTACGAGGCTGGCCAGCGTGAAGCCGATGGGGACGTGGAGCAGGTACGCGCTGTAGGAGACCAGGCCAAGGGCGCGCAGGGGGAGCGCGCTCATGGTTCTCTGGATGGCGCTCCCCGTGCACACCACGGCGATGAAGATCAGGGCACCAGCGATCGCGCCGAACGCGCCGGGATGGACCCAGCCCAGGGGGGGCGAGAGCTGGCGCAGGACGGGGATCCACTGGGCGGCGACCTCGTGATAGCTGCGCGCGGTGAGGACCAGGAGAGCGAGCAGGACGAAGCCGACCCCGTTCAGGATGCGCCGGGCCGCGGGCCTTCGCGCGATCTCGATCAGGACCGGCGCCTGTGCGGCATACGAGGCCGCCATACCGCACAGGAAGACCGCCAGAAAGAACCGCTGGGGGTGACCATTGGTGGTCAGCGAGAACCTTCCGACCGTCAGCCCGAAGCTCGCCAGCGCGGCCAGGGCCGCGAAGCCGAGCGCAGCCGCCAGGGCATTGCGCCGGAAGACCAGCGGGTAGAGGGCAGCCAGAAACGGGAGCAGCAGGTAGAAGAGCATCTCCTGCGGAATGCTCCACAGGTGGAGATTGCCCTCGAGGAAGAGCGCGTGTCGCAGGATGGTGTCGCTGGTCCCGCCGGCGAACCCCCACCAGACCGCGAGCAGCAGGAAGTACGGAGGCAGGATGCGGCGGAGCCGTCGGGCGACGTAGCGCCCGAGCCAGCGCGGGTCGCCCAGCCGCTCGGGGTGACGAGTGAACGGCATCGTCAGCAGGAAGGCACTCAACGCGAAGAAGAGCCAGACGCCGACCGCGCCGTGGTCGTCCAAGCCGAAGGCGCCGCTGTGCGAGGCGATCACCAGCACGACGGCCAGTCCGCGCACCCCGTCGAGCACGTCGAGGTTCGCTCCGGTGCTGGGATGCTTGTCGACCAGATCGCGGAGCGGCGGGAAGGGCAGCCGCCGCAGTCGTTCCCGCGTTCGCTCCCTCAAGCCGACCCCGGGAAGACCCACACTCGCCGGAGCCGGACTAGGGCTGGAGCCAGCGCAGGCAGCCCGTGCGCTCGAGGATCGGGTCGAGGGCTGCGCGGTCGGACTCGGCGACCGCCGCGTAGCGCGCCTTCAGCGCCTTCAGCGACTTCGCGTGGTACTTCTGGGTCTGCTGGGTGAACGTGCGGCCCTCGAGCTCCACACTGAACTCCCCCTTCCCTTCCGCCAGCGCCACCGCGTTCGCCGTCGACCAGGGAAGGAAGAGCGCGGCCACGTCCTCGGCGAGGAGCGGCTCGAGGGTGGGGACGATCGCCTCGGCGCTCTCGAAGTCCCCCTCGGCTACGGGCTCGAGCATGCGCTCGATCCAGGCCAGCAGGTGGTCCCTCCCCTTCATGAGAGCGGCGGGCGTGGGATCCGTCCAGGCGTTGTAGAGCTGGCCCCAGAGTCCGAAGTCGGCGAGGGCGGGCCGGTCTCCAAACAGGTACTTGCGTCCGGCCAGGTGCGCGTCGACCAGATCGATCTGGCGCGCAAGCGAGGCCTCGATCTGGTCCTTGGTGGTCGCGCTGGAGCCCACGAACGAGAGCCGCGGCACCATGCGCTCGACCAGCGCGTTGGTCATCTGATCGACGGCCTCCGCAGGTGCCTCCGGCAGGTTCGCCTCCGCGATGCGCCGCGCGGCGGACTGCTGATCGGGCTCGTACCACCAGCGGTAGTGGAACATGTGCTTGTTGCCCCACTCGTCGCCATACTCCTCGAGCAGCGCCGAGAGAAAGGCCAGGACCGGATCGGCCGGGTGGATCGACGGCTCGGGAAACGCCGCCTCCATCTTCTCGAGGATGGGCGTCGAGTCCTGCATGGCCCCGCCGTCCGGCGCGACCACCAGCGGGATCAGCGGCAGCTTCGCGAGCTTCTGGAACTCGGCCATGTTGCCCATGTTCCGGACGACCCACTCGTGCGGGATCTGCTTGTAGCGGAAGTAGGAGCGGACCTTCACCGAGTACGGCGAGAGCTCGATCCCGAAGATGCGGTAGGGGGCGCTCATGGGACTCCTCGAGTCGAAGGGGTCCCTAGGTATATCACGCGGGTCTGCGCTTGAACGGCTTCCCCGCCAGGTGGGGCTTCGCGTTAGATTGGCCCGGTGATGCCCCCCCGGACCTGGATCGCGGCGGCGCTCGCCGTCGGCCTCGCTTGCCTCACATGCGGGAGCGAGGAGCCGCCGCCGCCCACCGGGCCGCCGTCGGCCGCAGCGGAATCGCCCGAGGCCAGCGCGGCCCCGACGCCCGCACCCGGCCTCGCGGACGTCGAGGTGTTCGACGGGCGCTGGACCGTGCGCAGCAACGGCGCCTCGACCCTCCAGGTGCTCGCCCGGCTGCAGCGGCTGGCCGGGTTCGAGCTCACCGCCGAGGGCGCGGCGGATGCTCCCCTGACCGCGCGGGCCGAGGATCTGGCGCCCGCGCGCGCCCTCCCCCTGCTCCTGCCCGCGGACGGCTACCGCGCGACCTTTGCGTACGACCCGATCGAGCGCCGCCACCGGCTGGTCTCACTCGAGCTGGCCGGAGCGAGGCGGACGCCCGCCCAGGTCTCGCGCGGCGTGCGCGCCGCACCGCCTGCCGGGGATCCGAGGGTCGCTCTGCGTGAGCGCACCCAGCGACGCGTCTCCCAGACGCCGGAGCGCGAAGACGGCTACGGCTATGCAGACAGGGACGGGGGCCACGCCCGCGACATCGGCGCGATCACCCCCGAAGGCCTGGGACTCGAGCTCCTGGTCGCGCTCGCCCGGAACGACCCGGACCCGGCGGTTCGCCGCGCGGCGGTCTCGCGCCTGGAGGACGCCGACGGCTACGCCGCGGTGGAGGGCCTGCTGGCCGCGCTCGACGACCCGGACCGCAGCGTCGTAATCGAAGCCCTCGACGCCCTTGAGTTCGCCGCCGACGAGAGCGTGATCCCGCGCATCGAGCCGCTGCTGGATCACCCCGACAAGGGCGTGCGCCGCGCGGCGCGCGAAGCCGTCGAGTTCCTCCGAGACTAGCCCTCGTCGGGATCGCCGCGGGAGATGACGGCGTTCTCCTCCAGTGCGCGGATTCGCGCGTCGTCGTAGCCGAGGAGACCGCCCAGGATCTCGCGGTTGTGCTCGCCCCGGCGTGGCGCGCCGCCGCGGATGCGGTTGCCGCTCTCCGAGAAGCGCGCGGGGGAGCGCACCACGGGCCGGGTTCCCCCGCGGCGGTCGTCGACGGCGACCAGCAGATCGCGCTCGCGGGCGAGTGGACCGGTCAGGGCCTCGAGGATCGGAATCACCGGGGCGCAGGCGATGCCGGCGGCGGCGAGCTTCTCGAGCACCGCCTCGCGACTCGGCTGCGACACCATCCAGGCCTCCAGCGCCGGGCGGCGCAGGCGCAGCTTGGTGGGGATGTCAGAGCCCGGCGGCGCCGGATCGGTGAGCTCGGGGTGCGCTCGGACGACCAGAGCCCACACGTAGTGCGCGGGACCCGCGGTGGCGATCACGCCGTGGGGACCGGCGTCGTAGATCGGATTCATGATGCGGTCGTCGGGCTCGGGTAGGAGCGCGTTGTTCGCCTCGGTGTAGGTTGCGAGCACGGCGTCGAACATGGGAACCTCGATGCGCTGGCCCCGGCCGGTGCGCTCCGCCACGCGCAGCGCGGCCAGGAGCGCGACCGCCGCGTGGAGAGACGCGATGGTGTCGGCGTGCGCCTCGTTGCGCTGGGCCACGGGCTGTCCCGCGTACTCGCTCTGGTCGTGCATGATCCCCGTGATGGCGTGCATGATCGGCGCGTAGGCCATCCGGTCGCGCCACTCGGAGTCGGCGCCGTAGCCGTTCACGGAGACCAGGATCGCGCGGGGGTTGGCGGCATGGATCGTCTCCCAGTCGAGACCCAGGCGATCGAGCACCCCCGGCCGGAAGTTCTCGAGCACCGCGTCCGAGACCCGGACGAGATCGAGGGCGACCTCCCGGCCCGCCGCCTGCTTCAGGTCCAGGCACACGCCGCGCTTGCCCAGGTTGGCGAAGGTGAAGAGCGCCGACATGCCGCGGTCGTGTTTCGGCGCGATCTGCCGAACCTGGTCGCCCTCCGGCGGCTCTACCTTGACGACGTCCGCACCCAGGTCGGCCAGGATTCGGCCGATGTACGGACCCGCCACGACCCGAGACAGGTCCAGGACCCGCACGCCGTCGAGCGCACCCCGTGCGAAATCGGGATCCGACATGGGGGGCATTCTACGTCAACGACGTTCCACGAATTCCCGCTTCGAGGGGGTTTCCCCTCGAGACATCGCGATCCCGGTCGTGCCGAGCGTGATCCGTGATCGCGATCACGCAGCGGTCGGACGATGTAGCGGATACGTAGTGAGCTTCCGGCTCGGATTCTTGGGGGGTACGAACCGATGGAAGATGCAGGCCTCGCCGTGGCCTTCCCGATGCTCGCCTTCGCCTGGCTCGTGCTGCGCGACCGCACCCACAAGCTGCGCCGCCGCATCTAGTCCGGCGGGCCCCGGCTTCGCTCGCCTGCCTGGCGTGCGCCCGCTCCTCGACGCGGAGCGTGAGATCCCAGACCCTCCGAGCCATGGAAGCGGTAGGCGACGCGCGGCCGCGCATCGAGCTGGCCGGGGCCGACGACCTTCTCACGTGCTGGGCGATCCGCAGGCAGGTGTTCGTGGAGGGACAGGGTGTCCCCGAGGCGATCGACCGGGACGGGCTCGACGGCGCGTGCACTCACTTCCTGGCCCACTGGAACCAGCGGCCGGTGGGGACCGCCCGGCTCCGACCGCTGCCGGGGGAAGCGAAGGCCGAGCGCGTGGCGGTGGTCGAAGCGGTTCGCGGCCTGGGCGTGGGCCGGCTCCTGATGGAGGCGCTCGAGACCCACGCTGCCCGCACCGGATTCCCCCGTCTCGTGTTGCACGCCCAGGAGAGCGCAATCGACTTCTACACACGGCTCGGCTACGAGGCCGAGGGGGAGCGCTTCTTGGAGGCCGACATTCTGCACCTGGCCATGGCGAAGCGGCTCCACCCACGCCGGGGCCGCTGATCGAACGCGCGGTTCTGCGCGCGCTTGCCTCGGCCCGCCCGGCTGGGATAGGGTCGAGCGCCATGCCGAGCTTCGATCCGCTGCGCGTCGGACCCGAGCCGCGCGACCCCGAGCAGAAGTTCTGGGATCCGGAAGCCCAGACCCAGTCCGTCGACGAGCGCCGACGGCTCCAGGACGAGCGGGTGCGGACCCTGATCCGGCGCGTGCTCGAGATGCCGGTGCCGCTCTTCGCCGAGAAGCTCGAGAGCGCCGGCATCAAGAGAGCAGAGGACGTCGCCGGCGTCGACGACCTGGCGCGCATCCCCCTGACCCACAAGCAGGATCTGCGCGACTCGGAGGCGGAGCACCCGCCCATCGGGAAGTACCGCTTCACGGACCTGCGCCAATGCGTGCGCGTCGGCCAGTCCACGGGCACGACCGGAACGCCCACGACCATGATCTGGACCCGCAAGGACGTGTGGGTGGAGTACGAGTCGGCGGCACGGATGTTCTGGCGGGCCGGGCACCGGCCGGGAATGATGGCCACCCACGCCCACCCCGCCTATCTCTACGGCGGCGGACTCATGCTCTCGGGCGCCTACGAGTACTTCGGGATCTGCAACCTGTGGGTGCCGCCGCCCGAGACCGACGACGACGCCGAGAAGGGCATCCGCGCCTGGATGCGCTTTCGACCCGACATTCCCTTCGTCGGCTTCTCGCTCGGCCGCTTCTACGAAGTGATCGCGAAGCTCGGTCTCGATGCCAAGAAGGACGTGCGCCTCGAGATCCCGTCGATGGGCGGGGGCGGCAAGGGCATGGGCCTCATGACCGCGGGGCTCGAGTGCTACGCGTACCTCGGCGGGCAGTGCGGGCAGAGTCCGGGCGCGCACCTCCACGACGACTGGGCCATCGTCCAGGCGGTCGATCCCGAGACCGGGCGCGACGTCCCCGACGGCGAGTGGGGCAACCTGGTGGTCACCACGCTGGACCGCGACAACGGGGTGCTCCGCTATGACCTGGAGGAGGCCTGCGCCATCGACCGGGCGCCGTGCCCGTGCGGGGACACCTCCATCCGCGGCTTCTGGGGCGGACGCTTCAAGGACCTGCTCTCGTCCCAGGGCGTGCACTTCCAGGTGGCCGAGATCGAGCGCGCCCTGCGCTCGGTCGACGAGGTAACGCAGCCGTCGCTCGAGTTCGTGGTCGTGCGGCCCCGCGACGACCAGCGCGATGCGCCGCTGCGGCTCCGGATCGAGCTGGCGGAGGGAGATCCCGACGACGTGGGGCGCAAGTGCGCGGGCGCCATCGTGGAGAGCGTCGGCGTGCGCGCGGAGGTGGAGATCCTGGACCGCGACAGCCTGCCGCGCTCGGCCTTCAAGACGAACCGGATGGTCGACGACTGAGTCGCGCGGGCATCCGCTGGGTCCTGGTCTCCTGCCTCGCCCTCGCGTGCGCGGGGAGCGCCCAGCCCGCCGTGTCCGACGACGGATTCGAGGACAGCCGACGCTTCGTCCTCGAGTGGGGAGCGCGGCAGGACTGGCGGCCGAACCGCGCCTATCCGCCAGAGCAGACCAGCTGCTTCCGAATCTCGACCGACGCGTTGGGCATCCTCGCCAGCCTGGAGCTGCACCGGCGGGGATGGCCGAACCCGGGGGCGGGCAGGGACGTGACGCCAGAGCTCGCCGATCCGTGGCTCGCACACATGGCGCGCAGCGTTCCGCTGCTCATGGGCCGCGCCGGTGGCGTGCCGGGACCGTGCGCCGACGTCGCCGGCCCGACCGTGATGATCGCTGCGGCGCGCGTGGGTCAGATCCTCCTGCGTTTCCCGCCGGCCGACGGATGGTCCCCCGAGCTGCGCGCGGCGGCGCGAATCATGGTCACCGGCACTCGTTGGAAGAGCTACAAGGCGATCACCTCGAACCAGCTACTGGCCCTGCCGATCATGCACCTCGAGCTGGGGGAGGCCCTGTGCGATGCCGCCCTCTGGGACTCGGGCGTGCGCATGCACAACGACCTCCTCCGCGGGCTGATGGAGCGCGGAGGCTACGAGGTCAACGCGATCCACTACTCCCACCACCACTACGGGCTGCTGTTCGCACTGCTCGATCTCGAGGACCCGGTCCTGCGCGAGCAGGCGCGGCTGGTCCTCGAGTACTTCCTGCTCGCCAACGCGCACCTCTACCTCCCGGGTGGGGGCCTGCTGCCGCCGTACTTCCGGTCGCGGCACGGCGGGCTGCGCATCGCGCGCCACCGGGCCGACTCCCTGGGTCCGCCGCTGTTCCTGCTCTCCCAGGATCCCGAGGTAGACCTGCGTTCGCTACGGGATCCACACAGTGGCCTGCTCGGGCCGGCTGTGACCGACTACCGCATGCCGGAGATCATCCGCTCCATCTTCCTGGAGACCGGGGGCTACGAGTGGGGCGCGCGCATCATGCGCAACGTGGGCACCGGGCGATCGCCGCACATGGTGTACCCGCGCCTCAGCGCGACCGGCCGGGGCAGCACGTTCCCCTGGCAGGTCCGCGTCCTGCCCGGCGCCCGAGCCGGCTTCGGCCTCTCCCACGGCTACCCCGTCTCCTTCCTCGCGCCGATCAGCTCGGGCGTGCACGTCCGCTGCCCGCGCTGCGAGGGCGGCTGGGCCGTGCTCTTCCAGCAACAGGTGCTGGGCCTGCGCGACACCGACGACGTCGGTCAGCCGCTCTTCCTGAAGAGCAAGGGCCCCGACCGCGACATGGGGCGCCTGGAAGGCTACGACTACGCCGGCCAGATCTTTCACGACACCGTGTTGCGCCTCTGGGACCCGCTGCCTCGGCCGAGCCGCTCCAGGCCCGGCCTCCGGGTCAAGCGCGAGCGCCCCTTCACCGTCGCGTATCTCCCCAACTGGAGCCGGGTCGAGATCGGCGGTCGCACCCTCGAGAGCGGCTGGCCCACGCCAGGTGGCTGGTACGTGGGCTCGCTCTCGGACGTCCACGTGGGCTTCCGCCCGCTGGGCGTGCTGGGCCGCGCGGAGACATCGCCGTGCGGGCCGCCCGCGGATCGCGACTTCCTGCTGGCAGACGGGAGGAGCGCGGCCCGCGGCTACTACCACGTGCTCTGTCTCCTGGGCCGTTCGGGGGGCGTGGTGGTGCTGGAGAACGCGAGCGAGAGCGGGCGCGGCCTCGAAGCCTTCGCCGCAGACCTCGACGGACGGCACGTGTTCTTTCAGGAGTCGGGCGCGGGCGGCCACCCCGTGGCCGAGTTCGACGCGCGGGACGAGCGCGGGCGGCTCTGCCGCATGCGTCTCGAGTACAAGCCGACCGAGGGCGAC